>CAYVDF010000088.1:0-6722 GCA_964450475.1 uncultured Pseudactinotalea sp. | reverse complement strand
TCGACGAACGCGGCCTCCATCGAGGGGAGCACGTTCTGCCCGCGGCCAAGGTAGACGTTGCCAACCATCGAGGTCTGGTTCTTTTGAGCCACGTAGTGCTCAACGAGCACCCCGTCTTCGAGAACCACAATCTGCGTGCGGCCTTCGCCCTCACGCACATACATCTTGCGCTCAACCGACTCGCGGCGGGCAAGGAACTCGGCCTCGGTAATAATGCTGCGGCGGCGGCGCGGATCGCGCCCGTCACGGCGGCGCTGGCGCTTCGCCTCCAGCCGGGTCGAGCCCTTCAGGGGCGTCACCTGGACACGGGCAGCCTGCGCACTATCGGAGCGGGTGCGGCGGCGACGGCGGCGCGAGGAGGAACCCTCCTCGCCGTTCTCTGTTCCATCCTTGGCCTCGGCCTCATCCGAGGAATCCTCATCTTCGGAGTCATCCTCGCCCGAGTCATCGGAGCGGTCGGCGTTCTGCCCACCGCGGCGGCGGCCACGGCCACCTCGGCGGCGGCGACGGCGTGGACGCTCGGTTTCGTCGGAGTCCTCACCCGAGCCGGACTCGGCTTCATCGGGCGATTCCTCGGGCCTCTCCTCGCGGTCGGCCTTTTCGCGGCGCTCGGACTTTTCGCCTTGCTGGCCGCGGCCAGATTTCGCCGAATCTCCGGACTTCTCGGAGTCCTCTTCTTTCGGTTCATCCTTGGCAGTGCTGCGCGTGCGTGTGCGCTTCGGACGAGCCGAGGCTTCGGGCGCCTGGAAGAGCAGCGCAGTGGCGGGGAGTCGAGGCGCTTCCTCGGATTCATCGTCCGCAGCGGCAGGCTCCTCCTTCTTCGCCGACTTCTTCGGGGAGTCGGTCTCGCGCTCGGGCAGCACGAGATCGTCAAGCTTGAGATCAGTCGTGGGCTTGGTGGAGCGCCGAGCCGTCTTCTGCTTGGGCGCCTCATCACCAAGTTCGGCGAGAACGTCGAGCTTTTCGGGCGCGGCTGCCTTTTCGGGCTTCTCGGCCTTCTCTGGCTTGTCAGCCGGCTTCTCTGCTGGCTTTTCTACGGGCCGATCTTCTATTGCTTCTGGTGCCCCGGCTGGCCTTGTTGCGGCCCTGCGCCTGCGGCGGGGAGGAGTTGAACTTGTGGTTTCCGAGTTCGCTGAATCGGGCTGTTCACTGTTTGTCATCTGGGAAAGCTCCCACCGGTATACCTATCCATACCCGTAGGCGTACCGGAGTCATAGGTGGGCGCTCGCGCGCCGGGCTAAAAGTCTGTACTGGGGCGCCGTTCGCGAATCTCGCGTTACGAATCCCCGCCAACGATATTCACGCCGTCCATGTGGGATCGGTGCCCCTCTGCGCGCTGACTAAACTACGTGCCGCGCAAGCAAGAGAAGCGAATCTCGCTGGGATCACCGAAAGGGTATGTGCATTTCGGCTCACCTTGGAAAGTATCGCACACTTTCGAAAAATTTCCCCTCTAGGCGCCCACAACATGTGGCAAAACGCACTACACGAACCACAGAAACGTCGTCAAAAATCGCCGTAGGCATTAGGTCCTACGATCGCCGTAAGAGTGCTTTCTACGATTAACACCATCGGGGGCTCCTAATGGCTGCCGCCACAAATGACGGAAGAGGTTCCACGTGGAAGCACTAGAAATCGCCCGATGGCAATTCGGGATCACCACTGTTTATCACTTCATATTCGTTCCCCTCACGATCGGGCTCAGCCCCCTGGTCGCCGTCATGCAGACGATTTGGCATCGCACAGGTGAAGAACGGTGGCTGAAGCTCACGAAGTTCTTCGGCAAACTTCTCCTCATCAACTTCGCCATCGGCGTCGTCACCGGTATCGTGCAGGAATTCCAGTTCGGGATGAACTGGAGCGCGTACTCCCGCTTCGTCGGTGACATTTTCGGCGCCCCGCTCGCGATCGAAGGCCTCGCGGCGTTCTTCCTCGAATCAACCTTCCTCGGGCTGTGGATATTCGGCTGGAACCGCCTGCCAAAGCGCCTTCACCTTCTATCCATCTGGCTTGTCGCAATCGGCACGAACCTCTCGGCGATCTTCATCCTCGCGGCCAACGCCTGGATGCAGCACCCCGTTGGTGCGGTGTTCAACCCCGACACGGGCCGCGCTGAGCTCGAAGACTTCGGTGCCGTGCTGACGAACAACACGATGTGGGCGGCCTACACGCACACGATCGCCACCTCGCTACTCGTGGCGGGCACGTTTATCGCTGGGCTCGCCGCCTGGTGGATCGTGCGCGCCGTTAAGCAGGGCCGCGAAGATGAAGCCCGCAACGTGTGGCGCCCCGCAGCAATGCTGGGGATCATCACGATCATCATCTCCGGTATCGGAGTCTCGTGGTCCGGCCACTGGCAGGCGCAGCTCATGTTCGAGCAGCAGCCAATGAAGATGGCTGCCGCCGAAGGCCTGTGCCAGACGGAGCAAGGCGCGGCGTTCTCGATCCTCACGATCGGTGACCTGTCGAACTCGTGTGAGGGAGTGACCCACCTGCTGAAGGTTCCCGGCCTGACCTCCTACCTCGCGACCGGCTCGTTCGACGCTGAGATTCAGGGCGTGCCCGAACTGCAAGAGTTCTACGAGGACCGCTACGGCGAGGGCGTCGACTACTCCCCCAACCTCATGGTGACTTACTGGTCGTTCCGCCTCATGATCGGGGTGGCAGCATTCTCCGCGGCGTTAGCGATTGCGGGGTGGTGGCTGCTGCGCAAGAAGCAAGTCACAGACAACCCGTGGTTCGCCCGCCTTGGTCTGCTCGCGATTCCGATGCCGTTCATCGGCGCCTCCTTCGGGTGGATCTTCACCGAAATGGGCCGCCAGCCGTGGGTCGTTGTACCGAACCTCCA
Organism: uncultured Pseudactinotalea sp.; assembly: GCA_964450475.1. Taxonomy (GTDB): domain Bacteria; phylum Actinomycetota; class Actinomycetes; order Actinomycetales; family Beutenbergiaceae; genus HY158. The sequence goes on along the minus strand of CAYVDF010000088.1, from coordinate 3,874 downwards.
GGGCGTAGACCAGGTGCGCATGCTCACCCAGGATGGTCTCTCATCAACCGTCGGGGCCGGCACCGTACTCACCTCACTCATCGTGTTCACGCTTCTGTATGGCGTGCTCGCGGTGGTGTGGTACAAACTCATGCACCGTTACGCCCGCGTCGGGGTCCTCGAGACAGAAGGATCTCCAGTCCTCACCCAAACCGGTGACGACGGCGAACCCCTGTCGTTTGCATACTGATAAGGAGCGTCATGGATATCCCAACACTGTCATTACTCTGGTTCATCCTCATCGGTGTGCTGTGGACCGGCTACCTCGTGCTCGAAGGCTTTGACTTCGGCGTGGGGATGCTACTGAAACCCCTTGGCCGTACCGATACCGAACGCCGCCTCATCATCAACACGATCGGCCCCGTGTGGGACGGTAACGAGGTCTGGCTGCTAGTCGCCGGTGGTGCCACGTTCGCGGCGTTCCCCGAGTGGTACGCCACGATGTTCTCCGGTTTCTACCTGCCGCTGCTGCTCATCCTCACGGCGCTGATAATCCGGGGGGTCGCATTCGAATACCGCGGCAAGATCAATAACCAGGCCTGGCGCACCCGCTGGGACTGGGCCATCACCATCGGCTCGTGGATCCCCGCCATCCTGTGGGGCGTAGCGTTCGCGAACCTCATCCGGGGTGTGGAACTCACCCCCGATTACGAGATGGTCTCCTCCTTCTGGTCACTCCTCACCCCCTTCGCTCTCCTCGGTGGGATCGTGACGGCGCTCGTCTTCCTCACGCACGGAGCTATCTTCCTCGCGTTGAAGACGGACGGCGAGATGCGCGACCGCGCAGCAACCCTCGCCGCTCGCTTGTCGATCCCCGCGGTTGCCGCCGCAGGCGTGTGGGGCATTTGGGCACAGGTCGCCTACTCAGCACACGTGCTCACGTGGGTTCCGCTGCTCATCGCAGCACTATCCCTCGTGGCCACTGTGTTCCTCACGGCGCGCCGGGCAGAGGGCTGGGCGTTCTTCTCCACCTCGGTGGCGATCGCCATGGTCGTGGTGTTCATCTTCGGCACCCTGTTCCCGAACGTGATGCCTGCGCTCAACCCAGAGAACTCGCTCACGATCGCGGCCGCGTCCTCAACCCCGTACACGCTGAAGATCATGACGTGGGTTGCCGTTGCGCTCACGCCGGTCGTCATCGGGTACCAGGGATGGACCTACTGGGTCTTCCGCCAACGCCTGCGCGTTGAGGACATTCCTGAAGGCGGGGGCCTACCAAGCGTAGAGCCCGCGGACCTGCACCCCCGCAACTAAGTGGCTCGACCACTTGATCCGCGCCTCGTGCGCCGGGCCCGCTCGGCCCGGCGCACGATCGCGCTTACGGTGATCCTGTCGATCGCGATCACCGTGGTCGTCGTTGCGATCGCTCTCACTCTGGCCTCTGCCCTCGGCGACCTCGTTACCGGTGACCGTGTCCTAGCCGAAACCTACGGCGATATCGCCACAGTCGCCGGGCTCTTTGCTCTGCGCGCCGTGCTGCAGGTTGCCCTCGGGCGCGTCGGCCACATTGGCGCCACCGACGCGATTGCCGATCTGCGCTCCCAGGCCCTTTCGCACATGTCCCGCCTCGGTCCGCGCTGGGCGACCGAACACGCGGCGAAGACCGGCACGCTGCTCACCCGCGGCCTCGATGCGCTCGACCCCTACTTCACCTCCTACCTGCCCCAGCTCATCCTCACGGTCGTGCTCACCCCCGCCCTGCTCGTCGTCATGGCGACCCAGGACTTCATCGCGGCAGTCACGCTCGTCATCGCGATTCCCCTCATCCCGATCTTCATGTGGCTGATCGGGGTCATGACCTCGCAGTTCGCCGCCGACCGACTCGCGGCCCTGACCAACCTCGGGCGCCAACTCCTCGACCTCGTTGCCGGGATCCCTACGCTGAAGGCCTTCGGCAGGGCGTTTGGCCCAGCCGCCCGCGTGCGCGACCTCGCCGCCCGCGCCCGCCGCACAACGATGACAACCCTGCGCGTGGCGTTCCTCTCGGGGGCCGTGCTCGAACTCATCTCCACCATCGCGGTGGCGATGGTCGCCGTTGGTGTCGGGCTGCGCCTCGTGAACGGCCAGTTCAGCCTCGTAACCGGGCTCGCTGTGCTCATCATGGCTCCCGAAGTCCTCATGCCCCTGCGCCAAGTCGGCGTACAGTTCCACAACGCCGCCGATGGCGTTGCGGCCGCCGAAGCCGCGCTCGACGTCATCGCCGAGCCTGCCCCCGCCACCGGGTCCACCCCCGTACCCGTTGTCACCCGAGTTGAGGTGCGCGGGGTCTCCGTGCGCGCGGGCGAACGCGACCGCATCGCACCCCACGATCTTTCCTTCACCCTCGAACGTGGCGCTATCACAGCCCTCGCCGGGCCGTCAGGCTCCGGCAAGACGACGGCCATGAACGTCGTGCTCGGGCTCCTCACCCCCGACTCTGGAACCGTCACGCTCCACACCGCGGATGGACCAATGGACCTCGCAGACGCCGACCTGGAATCGTGGTGGGCGCAGTTAACGTGGGTTGCCCAACGCCCAACGTTTGAACCCGCGACCCTAGGTGAACTGCTCGGCGGGAAGCCCGAGGAACGCGAACGCGCCGTCACCGCGGCGGGCCTTGCCGACCTCATCGACGTGGTCGGCTGGGACAAGCCGATCGGCCAGGGCGGCTACGGACTCTCCGTGGGTCAAGCACAACGCCTCGCGCTCGCACGCGCGCTCATGTCGCCCGCCCCGTTCCTCATCCTCGATGAGCCAACTGCCCACCTCGATACCGCCTCGGAGGAGGTCGTCGTGGCGACACTCGATGCCGCCCGCAGCGGTGGCAAGGGCGTGCTCGTCATCGCCCACCGCACCGCCGTCCTCGATATCGCTGATTCGATCGTGCACACGGCGGTGACCCATGCTGGCTGAACTTCGCTCACTTCGTAAACTCCTCGGCCTCCTGCACACCCCGTGGCGCCGCGTGTTCGTCGCGGTCGCCTTCGGCACGCTCGCCCTCGGAGCCGCGATTGGGCTCTCGGCTGTATCCGCGTGGCTCATTGCCCGGGCAAGCCAGCGCCCCCTCATCCTTGATCTGACCGTCGCTGTCGTATCCGTGCGCGCGCTTGGGATTTCCCGCGGGGTATTCCGGTACTTTGACCGGGTGTTCTCCCACGACGTGGCGCTGCGCGGCGTCGAGCACCTCCGCGAGGAGACCTACCGCCGCCTCGCCGCCTCCCCCGCCGCGCTCACCCTGGGACTGCGCCGCGGAGACCTTCTCGCTCGTTTCGGCGCCGACATCGACGCCATTGGGGACGTCGTTGTTCGCGCCTTCATGCCCGTCATTACCGCAGTCGTCACCGGGCTCGGGTCGGTCATCCTCATTGGCGTCTTCTCACCCCGCACCGCGCTCGTGCTCGCCGCCGGGCTGATTCTTTCTGGCACCCTCGCCCCCCTTGCCGCAGCGCGCGCCGCATGGCGAAGCGAGCGTCAAACGATTCACGCCCGCGCCGATGTTGCCGCCGCGACGATGTCGGTCGTCGACCACGCCGCCGAACTACGGGTCTCTGGGCGCCTCGCCAGCGTCATGAACGACCTCGCCGGCGCTGAGTCGCGATTGAAGACGGCGCTTCGGCGCGCATCATGGCCCGCCGCAATCACCCCAGCGATCGGCACGCTCGCCATGGGTGCGACCGTGATTGCTGCCCTCATCTTCGGTGGTCAAGAACTCGCTGCAGGCTCCCTCAGCGCGGTAGCCCTCGCCGTCATCACCCTGACCCCTCTTGCGGTATTCGAAGCCGTTGACGCACTCCCCGCAGCCGCCGTGCAAACCCTGCACTCCGCCGCGGCCGCGCACCGCCTCGTCGACCTTCTC
>CAYVDF010000087.1:0-7323 GCA_964450475.1 uncultured Pseudactinotalea sp. | reverse complement strand
CCCTTGGCTCGCTGGTTCGATTGGCTTTGCGCTCTCTGCCGTAGTAACCGCCGGCATCCTCACGCTGAGCGAACCCATCGCAGCCTGGCTGCGGGGAGGGCTGGCGGCACGAGTCGTCGCCGTGCCGATAGCCGCACAACTCGCGTGCGCCCCGCTGCTACTCACCTTTGACCCCAGCATCGCGATCTACTCTGTACCCGCGAACATGCTCGCGATGCCCGCACTCGCCCCTGCCACGATCTTTGGACTAGCAAGCGCGGTTGCCTCTCTTGCATCAGAGGCGGTCGCCGCGGTTCTCGCCGGCATTGGCGCCTACTTCGTGACATGGATCGGGGCGGTCGCGTTGTTCTTCGCTGATCTGCCAGGTGCGCGGATGCCGTGGTTCGGGGGTGCAATGGGCGTGTTGAGCCTGATGACGCTGAACATTGGGGCAGTTGTCCTAATTGTGCGCGGGGCGAGGCCTCGAACGTGAGAAGCTATGTCCATGCCGCCAAAAAGCAAAGTTCCGAATCCATCGGGACTCGTGCTCGCTCCTATTACCCTCCTTCGGGGCTCGGAAGGGTATTTCATTGACGCCGCTACCGACCACCTGAAAATGCTCGCCCAGGAACGTGACCCTGGAGTTGAGATCATCTGGGTTGATGCCTCGGTGTATGAACCAAACATGCTCCAGGTGTGGACCAGCCCATCGCTGTTTGACGAACGCCGCCACATCATCGTCGATGCGCTCGAAGCAACAAACGATGACTTCCTCGCCGAAATGATCGACTACGTTGAGACCGTCGGAGAGGACCCCGACACGACCATCGTGCTTCGCCACCGGCGCGGTACGCGAGGAAAGCGGCTGCTCGACCTGCTGGCGAAGAAGAAGTGTCAAATCTTTGCTGCCGATCCGCTGAAATCGGAGGCCGACAAGATCGCGTTCGCGGCGGGGAGATTCAAGTCCGCCAAACGGGAAGCTTCACCCGAGGCTGTGCGAGCGCTCGTCATGGCGATCGGCAACGACCTGCGCGAACTCGCTTCAGCCTGCACCCAGCTCATCTCCGACACCACGGGCAGAATCCTGCCCGAAACCGTCGACACATATTACGGTGGCCGAGTCGAGGTCACGGGCTTCAAGGTGGCCGATGCCGCGATCGCAGGCAACACTGCACTTGCGCTGACGAGCTTGCGACACGCGTTCGCCACCGGAGTCAATTCCGTGCCGATCGTTGCGGTGCTCGCGTCCAAACTCCGGTCGATGGCGCTCGTTGCTGGCGGGCACGGCAGTAGTCTGCAACCGTGGCAGCGTGACCGCGTGAGTCGAGAACTGCGAGGATGGTCGGCGAGCGGACTCGCTGACGCAATTATCGCCGTCGCAGACGCAGAGGCAGCCGTCAAGGGTGCCTCACGTGAACCGGAATTCGCCGTCGAACGCGCACTCGTTAAAATCGGGCGAGCACGCGGAAATCAGGGAAGGTAAACATGATCCAGTTTGGATACAAAGCATCCTCCGAGCAGTTCGCACCGAAGGAACTGCTGGGGTATGTGCACGAAGCGGAGTCGGCTGGGTTCGATTCGGTGTTCTTCTCTGATCACTTCCAGCCATGGCGCCACGACGGCGGCCACGCACCCGCCGCACTACCCTGGCTCGGTGCCGTGGCTGCAACGACCGACCGCATTCAGATCGGCACGGGCGTGCTCACCCCGACCCTGCGCTACCACCCCGCCCTCATCGCCCAAGCGTTCGCAACGCTTGGGTGCCTCGCCCCTGGGAGGGTGATCCTCGGGGTTGGCACAGGGGAGTCGATGAACGAAACCCCGCTCGGAATCGACTGGCCCGCCGGGCGCGAGCGGCGCGCCCGTTTGCGTGAGGCGGTCGAGCTCATCCGCCGCCTTTGGACCGAGGAACGCGTGAGCTTCGACGGCGAGTTCTATCAAACGAAGCTCGCCACGATCTACGACCGCCCCGAACAGCCGGTACCGATCTACCTCGCCGCATCGGGGCCGATCGCAACGAGGATGGCCGGCGAGATTGGCGATGGTTTCATCACCACGAGCGGCAAGGGCGAAGAACTGTACCTCGACAGGCTCCTGCCCGCCTTGCATGAGGGCGCTGGCAAAGCCGGCAAGTCCGTTGCCGACATGGGCATGGTGATGGAGGTCAAGGTGTCCTTCGATGACGATCTCGAGCATGCTCGCAACGTCACGAAGTTCTGGGGCGCGCTTGCGCTGTCTCCACAGGAGAAGACCGGCGTGTGGGATCCTGTCGAGATGGAGCGCCTCGCCGACGCTTTGCCCGTCGAACGCACCGTCACCCGTTGGATCGTCTCCGACGACCCCGAAGAGCATGTGGAAGAAATCTGGAAATACGTCGAGATGGGATTCACCCACCTCGTGTTCCACGACCCTGATCCCGACCAGTCCCGATTCATCGCAACTTACAAGGAGCGGGTTCTTCCGCTCTTGTGGGAGCGGGCTGGACGTTAAATAGATAAATCAAGAAAGGAACACGAGTGGCTGACCGGAACCGCTGGTGGCTCGTCGTCATCGCGATACTCATCCTCGCAGCGTTCATCGTGCCGTATACCCTCCTTCGAAACGTAGATGCCTGGTATGGCAGCTTCCTGTTTTGGAGCCTGATCACTGCAGCCGTCATCGGCGTTAACGTTATCGTCAGTGCGCGCTGGAGGGACGAGTGAACACTACCTGGATTTGGCTTGGAATCGCGATCTATGTCGTGATTGGAGGCGTCACCGCGTACCTGTCGCGCCACGAATCTCAGCGCACGATGACGGGGTACTTCCTCGGCAACCGCGCTATGGGGGGCTTCGTCTCGGCGATGAGCTACAGTGCGACGACCTACAGCGCATTCATGCTTATCGGCCTTGCCGGCCTGACCTACGCCGGGGGAGTGGGTGCGCTCGGATTTGAACTCATCTACCTTTGCGGGGTCACCCTCGTGCTCATCTTCGGCCCTCGATTTTGGCTCGTGGGCAAGAAGTTTGGCTACGTCACGCCATCTGAAATGCTCGGGGACCGCTACGAAAACCGCGCCGTCGCATCCGTCGCCGCACTCGCGAGCCTCGTCTTCCTCATCCCGTACGCCGCCGTGCAACTCGCAGGCGTCGGGTACCTCGTTTCGGGTATGACGAACGGCGAAATCTCCTTCGCCACCGGAACGGTCATCGCAACGATCCTCGCGATCGTCTTCAGCATCGTTGCGGGCTTGCGTTCGGTTGCGTGGACGGACACGCTGCAGTCGATGTTCATGATCGTGACGGCGACCATCGTCGTCATCATCGTCGTCCACCAACTCGGCGGCGTCTCCGGGTTCTTCGGACAACTCCAAAGCGAGCACCCGGGAATGCTCAGCGTGCCTGGAAAGGGCTTCTTCTCAGTCTCGACGTTTATCGGGCTCACGCTGCCGTGGATGTTCTTCAGCCTGTCTAACCCGCAGGTGAGCCAACGCCTCTTTACTCCACGCTCGTTCAAGGACATGCGCCACATGCTCATCGGGTTTATGGTGTTCGGGTTTATCTACACGATCGTTGCCGTCGTGTGGGGTTTTGCTTCGGCTATTCAGTTCCCTGATCTCGCGACGGGAGACCTCGCTACGCCGATGCTCCTCGGCTCAGGTCTTCTACCCACGGGGCTTGCGATGATCGTCATGATCGGCATCATTGCCGCCGCGGTGTCTACGATCGACTCGATCATGTTGACGCTTTCCTCGATGGTTGCACGCGACGTGTACGCGGTTGCGGCGAAGACTAAGGACGAGCGTAAAGAGCTGATCATCGGCAAGATCATTCTGCCCGTTATCGCAGTGCTGGCGTACCTCTTCGCCCAGCTCCAGCTCAGCCTCATCGCGGTGCTGTCGGTCTCGGCATCAGCCGGCCTCCTCGTTCTCGTTCCTGCTTTGGTCGGTGCGTTCTTCTGGCGGCGCGGCACCGCGGCCGGTGCCATCGCCTCGATCGCGCTCGGCGGGAGCCTCGTGTTCATCTTGGAGTTCACCCAAACGAAACTGCTCGGGCAGGGCAGCGGGGTCTGGGGGCTGGCGCTATCGCTAACGACGTTTATCGTCGTCAGCCTATTGACGCCCAAACCCATGGGACGGGCGCAAGAGTTCGTCGACCACGTTCGCGAAAACCTCGCCAAGCATGGCGCCGTTTAGAACATCGACATAGGAAAAGGGGCTGTGCACCGGTTCGGTGCACAGCCCCTTCTTTCGCGCGTGATGCGCAAGGAAGAATTTAGAGCGCGTTAACCTGTCGAGCCAGGGCGGACTTACGGTTCGCAGCTTGGTTCTTGTGGATGACGCCCTTGCTCGCAGCCTTGTCGAGGCGGCGTGAGGCAGACTTCAGAGCCTCGGTTGCGGCCTCTTTATCGCCGGCGGCGATTGCTTCGCGCACCTTGCGGACCTCGGTCTTAACCGCCGACTTCACAGCAAGGTTACGTAGGCGCGCCTTTTCATTGGTGCGGTTACGCTTAATCTGGGACTTAATGTTTGCCACGTAGTGTCTCTCTCATACGTTCGCTTACGCGATCTGTTACTGATCGATGAGGGCTGAACGCTGACCGGACTTAGGTGTGGGGGACCCGCGAATTGGCCGGCGTACATCTACCTCGGCGCCGAGCGCTGAGGTAACCAACGAGACACTCTATCAGCTTCTGCCTTTTGACACAGCCCCGAAAAGGTCGTCAAGCAGCGCTAAAAACGGTTGTGTTAGTCACACACGCGTCTCAACCGTGGAGCTCTTCCAGCGCCCTAGCGACCTGAGCAAATCGGTCCTTAGGCAACGTCGCGCCCTCGCGCCGGATGCCGTTGGGAGGGAGGAAGAGGAGACGATCAAGGCGCACCTCAGAATCCCGACGCTTGGAATCCCACGCCCCGCTCCCAATATCGAGCCAGTGTCGACCAAAGTGAGCCTCACGAGAACGATCGCGTGAGTGGTCTTTCGAGGTCATCTGCAAACCCAGATACCCACCCGTCACTTCGGAAATAATGAGGACGGGGCGATCCTTGCCCTTGTTTGGATCGTCCTCGTACGGCACCCACGCCCACACGACCTCGCCGGGATCTGCTTCACCGTCTCGGCGCGGAGCGTATTCAAGTCGAGGAAGCCCGGTTGGGGGCATGCGATATTCCCGCGCGGCGTGCTCCATGGGTGCGTCAACGGTTGCTGGGTCGCGGAGGTCGGCATTGGGTCGGGATGTGTCGAAGGGAAACGCGACCTTTCTGCGGTCCTGGGTCGATGTTGATCGCGTGCCAGTGCGTGGGGGAGCGCTTCGGCGGTCACCGCGAACGAGGTGTTCAATGATCTGGCGCAAAACCTGCGCGAGGATGCGCCCAACGTTTCTAGACATTGCAATTTTCCCTGGGTCGGTACGAGATAGACCTTAGCCGCCCAAAGTTCGCCGGAGAGATCGAACGGCCACGCGCGTTTCAAGATTGTGTGAATCGCGCTACTAAGTACGGCGAATTTCTTTCGATCCACGCCGCGAGATTCCGTAGAAGCCTCCAAACGTGAGATCATTAGTGCCAGTATTTGCCAACGTTTTCGACTAGAGGGAATCTGTGCCACCAATTCCGAGCCCGTCCGCCGCCACGATTCTGCCCTCGGCAACTCCGCCGGAACTGATCCGTAACTTCAGCATCATCGCCCATATCGACCACGGCAAATCGACCCTCGCTGACCGCATGCTACAGCTCACGGGCACGGTGGATGATCGCCTCATGCGCTCTCGCTACCTCGACTCGATGGAGCTCGAGCGCGAACGCGGTATTACGATCAAATCCCAGGCCGTGCGCATGTCATGGGCGCGCGTTCGGGACGGCGTCGAAACGGCGTACGCCCTCAACATGATCGACACCCCCGGGCACGTTGACTTCACCTACGAGGTTTCCCGCTCGCTCGCCGCGTGCGAAGGCGCGCTGCTACTCGTTGACGCGGCGCAGGGCATCGAAGCGCAGACGCTTGCGAACCTCTATCTCGCGATGGAAAACGACCTCGCGATCATCCCCGTGCTTAACAAGATCGACCTCCCCTCGGCGCAGCCGGAGAAATACGCTGAGGAACTTGCCAACCTCATCGGTGTCGAGCCAGAGGAGTGCGTCCTCGTCTCCGGCAAAACCGGCGAAGGCGTTGAAGAACTCCTCGACCGCATCGTTGACGAGGTGCCCGCGCCCGTGGGCGATCCGGATGCCCCAGCGCGTGCGATGATTTTCGACTCGGTGTATGACTCCTACCGCGGCGTCGTTACCTACGTGCGCATGGTCGATGGGTCGCTCAGCCCCCGCGAACGCGTGACGATGATGAGCACGAAGACGAACCACGAGCTCCTCGAAATTGGTGTGTCTTCACCTGAACCCGAAATTACAAAGGGCCTCTCGGTCGGTGAAGTGGGGTACCTCATCACCGGCGTGAAGGACGTGCGCCAGTCGCGGGTCGGTGACACAATCACCAACGCTGCGGTTCCCGCAGACACGCCACTCGAGGGCTACCAAGATCCCCAGCCGATGGTTTTTTCCGGGCTGTATCCGATCGATGGTTCCGATTACCCAGTGCTGCGTGACGCGCTCGACAAGCTGCGGCTCAACGACGCCGCGCTCACCTTCGAGCCTGAGACCTCTGTTGCACTCGGCTTCGGTTTCCGTTGCGGCTTCCTTGGTCTGCTTCACCTAGAGATCGTTCGCGAGAGGCTCGAGCGCGAGTTCGATCTTGACCTCATTTCCACGGCACCCAACGTGATTTACGAGGTGACGATGGAAGACGGCACCCAGGTTGAGGTGACGAACCCGTCGGAGTTTCCCGAAGGCAAGATCCGCGAAGTTCTCGAACCCATGGTCAAGGCCACGATCCTCACCCCGAGTGAATTCGTTGGCGCTGTCATGGAACTGTGCCAATCGCGCCGCGGAACCATGGAGGGCATGGATTACCTGTCTGAGGATCGCGTGGAGCTGCGCTACACGCTGCCGTTGGCGGAAATTATTTTTGACTTCTTCGATTCCCTGAAGTCGCGAACGCGTGGGTATGCCTCGCTCGACTATGAAAAGACGGGCGATCAGGCTGCCGACCTCGTGAAGGTCGATATCCTCCTCCAAGGCGAGCAGGTCGATGCCTTCTCCGCGATCGTCCACCGCGACAAGGCCTATGCCTACGGCGTGGAGATGACTGGGAAGCTGCGGGAACTGATTCCGCGGCAGCAGTTCGAAGTCCCGATCCAAGCAGCGATCGGCGCACGCATCATCGCGCGCGAAACGATCCGGGCACTCCGCAAGGATGTTTTGGCCAAGTGCTACGGCGGTGACATCTCTCGAAAGCGCAAGCTCCTAGAGAAGCA
>CAYVDF010000086.1:0-7349 GCA_964450475.1 uncultured Pseudactinotalea sp. | reverse complement strand
GCGAAGCTGCGAACGAGGGACCCCGACGCCGCTTACGCACTTGGAGCACACGCCGTCAAAAAAATTATCGGCGCGGACGGCCTTGAAGCGATCTACGACGGCGTCGAAACGTTGGCGAAATGGCGCAAGGCGACCGGGTAAATAGCAAAGTATCTGATACTGCGGCGCCATGTTGCAAAAAAGTTATCAAAATCAGCATCGGCGCCGAGCAAACGCCAGTGCACCGCGGTGAGATCTTGTTAAGGTTCGGTAACTGAACTCACAGCACCTTGAACGAAAGGGCAGCGATGGCGCTTGCTGTGCATAACGTGGAAGTCGTGTATGAGGATGTCATGCTCGTCGTTAAAGGCGCGAGCATCCAAGTACCACGGAAACAAATTATTACCCTCCTTGGGGCCAATGGCGCGGGAAAAACCTCCCTCCTGCGCGCGATGACCGGGCTGCTCGATGTGCACCGTGGGAAGATCTCGCGTGGGCATGTGTCGATTGACGGCAAGGAGATTGATACCCGCCACGCCCCGGACGTCGTCAAGGCAGGCGTCGCCCAGGTGATGGAGGGACGCCGCGTTTTCGTTGAGTTCACGGTTGAGGAAAATCTTCGCGTGGGGGCGTACACGCGCTCGCGGGCCACGGTGAACGACAAGCTCGAGCGGATCTACGAGATGTTCCCGATCCTGCGCGACCGCCGCACCCAGCGCGCCGGCTACCTCTCGGGTGGTGAGCAGCAGATGCTCGCGATTGGCCGGGCGCTCATGGCCGAACCGAAGTACATCATCCTCGACGAACCCAGCCTTGGGCTTGCGCCCCAAATTGTTGAGCGGATCCGTGACCTCATCGTCGAGATCCGCGATTCCGGCACCGGCGTGCTCCTGGTTGAGCAGAACGCGGCGATGGCGCTGTCGATCGCTGACCACGGCTACGTCATGGAATCGGGCAAGATCGTGATGGATGCCCCGGCTGATGTGCTGCGCGAAGACGATGACATCCGCGAGTTCTACCTTGGCACCGGCGCGGCTGCCGGCTCGCTGCGCGACGTCAAACACTACAAGCGCCGCAAGAGGTGGCTTTCATGACACTCCTGAAAGCAGAGGGCATCACGCTGCGTTTCGGCGGAAACACGACCCTCGACAACATCAACTTCGACGTCAAAGAAGGCGAACTCTTCGCGATCATCGGCCCCAACGGCGCCGGCAAGACCTCGACCTTCAACTGCATCTCCGGGGTGTACCGCCCGCAGGAGGGCTCCATATTTTTGGACGGCGAGCGGCTCACGGGTCTTGCCCCTGACGCTATCGCCCGCAAGGGTGTGGCGCGCACGTTCCAAAACGTCGAGCTCTTCGACAACCTCCGGGTGCTTGACAACCTGCTCCTTGGGCGCCACCACCTGACGAACTACAACTGGGTCGAGGGCATGTACTGGTTCGGGCGCTCGCGCAAGCAAGAGCTCGCTGCTCGGCGCCGCGTTGAAGACCTCATCGAGTTCCTCGACCTGACTGCCGTGCGCGAAACCCCCGTAGGGATCTTGCCGTACGGGGTGAAGAAGCGCATCGAGCTCGCCCGGGCGCTCGCGATGGAACCGCGCCTTTTGCTCCTCGACGAACCGGTGGCTGGGATGAACTCGGAGGAAACCGAGGACATGGCCCGATTCATCCTCGACATCCGCAATGAACTCGGAACCTCGATGATCCTCGTTGAGCACGACATGCGCCTCGTGATGGATCTGGCTGATCGGGTCATGGTCATCGACTTCGGAAAGCGCATCGCGCTCGGTACACCCGAAGAAGTGCAGCAGGATCACGCTGTCATCGCCGCCTACCTCGGAGGCGCGAGCGAGGAGCTCGCTGAAGAGGTTGAGGAACACGAGCTCGCGCTCGATGACCACGGCGGGGGGAACGCGTGATGGCACCCCACGACGTCAAACACATTTCCCGGATGCTCGCCGAGGCCGCCCGGGAGTTCCCGAACGACACTGCGATGCGCGTCAAGCACGCGGGGCTGTGGCAGGACATCACGTGGGCGGATTACCAGCGCTCCGTGAAAGAAGTCGCCTACGGGCTCGCCGCGCTCGGCGTCGGGGTCGGCGACCGGGTTGCGATCCAATCAGAAAACCGGCCCGAGTGGCTGTTCGTCGACGTTGCGGTCGTCGCGCTGCGCGCCGTTACGGTGGGGCTTTACCCGACGAACCCGACCCCAGAGATCGTCTACCTGCTCGGTAACTCCGGCTCGCGCGTGCTCATCGCTGAAGATCAGGAGCAAGTCGATAAAGCGCTCGACGCCGTCGACGACTGCCCCGACCTTGAGTGGATCGTCTACCTCGACTCCCGCGGACTTGCGGGGTATGAGCATCCGAAGCTCATCTCGATCGATGAGCTCATCGAACGCGGCGACGCGCTCGCCGCCGAGCAACCGAACCTCCTCGACGAGATTGACGCCGGGCGCGAGGACGACGATCTCGTGTGCCTCATCTACACCTCCGGCACTACCGGTCCGCCCAAGGGCGCGATGCTTTCGGCACGCAACATCTCCTTTGGCGGCAAAATCTTCGGTGCCGACGACGGACTCCTTGGGGTCAAAGTCGACCGCAACGAAGTGCTCCTGTCGTACCTGCCGCTCTCGCACGTGGTGGAGCGCGGGATCTCGGTGTGGGTGCACCTGCGTACGCACATGGTTCTGCACTTCGCCGAATCCATCGAAACTGTCACCTCCGACCTCGCAGAAGTGCAGCCGACGATCCTGTTCGCGGTGCCGCGCATCTGGGAAAAGATCCAGGCCGGCGTCGCGATCCGCATGGCCAATGCCACGTGGTTCAAACGTTTCGTGTTCGGTATCGGCGAGCGCATGAGCCAGATCATCGCCCGCGAAACAATCAAAAACGGCGGGAAGATGAACGCCAAAGCCAGGGCGCTGTACCTGCTCGGGTACTGGCCGCTGTACCGCCCGTTGCGAAAGCGCCTCGGCCTGCTCAAAGTCAAGCATGCCCTCTCCGGAGCAGCACCCATCGCGACCGAAGTTCTCGAGTTCTTCCTTGGCATCGGCGTCCCGCTGTATGAGGCGTACGGCATGACCGAAAATGCTGCGGTGGCCACCTCGAACTTCCGCGGCCGAATGAAGATCGGCACGGTCGGTGAGGCCCACGAGGGCATTGAGCTCAAGCTCGATGAGGAAACGGGGGAGATCCTCACCCGCCACGAGGGCAACTTCCTCGGCTACTGGAAGAACCCTGAAGCAACGGCCGAAGTGCTCGATGCGGATGGCTGGCTCCACACCGGCGACGTCGCCGAATGGGTCGATGGCACCCACGTGCGCATCATCGACCGGATCAAGGACATCATCATCACCGCGGGCGGCAAGAACATCTCGCCGTCCGAAATCGAAAACTCGATCAAGGCCTCCCCGTACGTCAAGGAGGCGGTTGTCATCGGCGACAAGCGCCCGTACTTGACGGCGATTATTGGCATCGAGTTCGACACGGTGGCTGACTGGGCGGCTCGCGAGAATGTCGAATTCACAACGTACCGCGATCTATCGGAAAAGCCCGAAGTGATTGAGTTGGTGAAAGACGTGGTGAAGAAGGTGAACACGCGCTTCGCCCGGGTGGAAACTATCGGCAAGTTCCGAATGCTCACCCGCGAACTTGACCACGAAGACGGCGAGCTCACGGCAACCCAGAAGCTCAAGCGGGAGGCGTTCGCCGCCACAGTGCCTCATCTCATTGACGACATGTACTCCGGCGGAACCGCCTACCCTGGCGCAGACCTTGGGAGGAACTGATGGCTAGCTTCCTGTCCACGCTCACCACGGGGCTCGGCCAAGGCGCGGCGTACGCGCTCATCGCCGTGAGCTTCGTCATCATCTTCCGCGCCACGGGCGTGCTCAACTTCGCCCAACCCGCCCTCCTCATCTTCGGCTCGTTCGCCACCTCGGTGTTCGTCATGGACATGGGGATGCCGTTCTGGGCCGGCGTCGTCGTCGCGATGCTCACGATCGCGGCGCTCTCCGCTTTGCTCGAACGCATCGCCATCCGGCCGATGGTCGGGCGGCCGCCGTTCTCCGCGGCAATCGTCACGGTCGGGCTCTTCATCGTGCTCCTCGTGATCGCGTTTCGATTATTCGAATCCAACCCGCGCCTCGTTGGCGATCCGTGGAAGCTCAGCGTCCTGTGTCTTGGCGGTGAACAGACCGAAAACTTCGGCATCATCGGCTGTGATGGCGGCATCATGGTCTACGAAAGTGCGATCGCCCGCTTCGTCATCGCGATGATCGCGATCGCAATCTTCGGCCTCTGGCTCTCGCGCTCGAAGATAGGGCTCGCGATGCGCGCCACCGCCCTCGACCAAGAAACCGCGCTCGCCCAGGGCATCCCCGTCGGACGGATGTTCTCCATCTCCTGGGCCGTCGGCGGCGCGCTCGCGGCCCTCGGCGGTGTGCTCCTTGGCATGAGCGGCACTGTCGTCCAAGCCACCGACGCGCTGTTTGCCCTCGTCGCCCTACCCGCGATCATCATCGGCGGCCTCGACTCGCTCAAAGGCGGAGTCATCGGCGGCCTGACCATTGGGATCGCGATGGCGCTGACGAAGGCGTATCAACCCGCGATCGCGCCGGCGCTCGGAGCCAACTTCGAGAACGTCGTCCCCTACATCATCATGCTATTCGTGCTGCTCGTTCGCCCCTACGGGCTCTTCGGCACGGCGGAGGTGCAACGCGTATGAACAAGGTCACCCGCCTCACGGGCGATTCCACTCGCCTCAACTTCGAAGCCTCCCACGGCACCGTCGCCCGCGCCGTTCGCCGCGGACGACCCTCGCTGTACACGTCCTACGCCGCCAACCAAGCCCTGCTCAACACGCGCACCAAACGCGTCTGGACGGCGTTGTTCCTCGTCGCGATCATTCTCGCGCCATTCCTGTGGCCGTCGATGAACTACCTGCTCACCATGGCGATCATCATCGCCATCGGTGGCGTCGGCCTCAACATCCTCACCGGTTACGCCGGCCAACTCTCCCTCGGGCACGCCTTCTTCATGGGGCTGGGTGCCTACACCGCGGCGATCCTCGGCGGCGATGCCGGCACTCACACGTGGGGCCTTGGGCTCGACCTCGCGATCGTGCTCCCCGCCGCCGGAATCGTTCCCGCGGTCATCGGCGCTGTTGTTGCACCGCTGGCGACCCGAGTACGCGGGCTGTACCTCGCCGTCCTCACCCTCGGTCTGCTCATCATGGGCGAGCAAGTGTTCAAGATGATCATCCCCGTTTCTGGTGGGCAGGGCGTGGGGCGTGGGGTATCGAACCGGGTGCTGTTTGGGATGGACCTCACGGCGACATATAAGGTCGGCCCGCTGCTGATCAAACCTGACGTCACGTTCTTCTTCCTCACGCTCGTCATCTTCCTTATCGGCGCCGTCGCCGCCGCGAACCTCACCCGCGGACGCTTCGGTCGCGCGTTCGCGGCCGTTCGTGACCGCGACCTTGCCGCCGAGGTTATGGGAGTCAACCTTCTGCACACTAAGCCCCTCGCGTTCTGGATTTCGTCAGGCTACGCGGGAGTCGAATGTTCGATGTACTCGATGCACATCGGGCGGATCGTGGACGAACAGTGGAACCTGTTCCTGTCGATCGACCTACTCGCTGTTGTCGTTATCGGTGGGTCGGCAACCCTTGCCGGCACCATCATCGGTGCCGCGTTCGTGGTGCTCCTGCCGCGTTTGCTCGAGGCCCTGACGGCGATCATCCCCGGGCTCAGCGCATCGGGCGGCGGGTTCCTCAACGTGTTTCAGCTGCAAACGATCGTGTTCGGGGTTTTGATCATCCTGTTCATCACGTTAGAACCCCGCGGCCTCTACGGGCTGTGGGTCCGAATAAGAAACTATTTCAAAGCCTGGCCGTTCTCCTATTAGCGGCCCAACCAATGTCAGGAAATACGAAGGAGTACACATGACAAACCGACCTATCCGAAAAGTGCTGGGGCTGATGGCAGCCTCCGCACTCGTACTCGGCGCGTGTTCCGTCGCCGATGAACCCGACCCAACCCCCGAACCAGAAACCACGGAAGACGGCACGGGCACCGAGGGTGAAACCGAAGAACCCGCCGGCGAGATCAAGACCGGTCAAGGTGTGACAGCCGAACCGTGCCCAGGCTCGCCCAACCCGGACAACGGTTGCATCTACCTCGGTGTGCTCTCTGACCTCACCGAGGGTCCCTTCGCTGCGCTCGCCCGTCCGATCACTGACGCTCAGGAAGACTTCTGGGCGCAGGTTAACGCGAACGGCGGCCTCGACGGCTACGACGTCGACATCACCACCTACACCCGCGACACGAAGTACCAGGCCGCCGAACACGCCGCCGCGTACAACCAGATTGCGGACAAGATCGCCGCGATCGCCCAAACGCTGGGAACGGTCAACACCGAAGCGGTGCTTGAGGATATGAAGGCACGTTCGCTCGTCGCCGTTCCAACCACGTGGTGGTCAGGCTTCGCCTTCGATGCCAATGATGGCGGGATCGTGATGGAGACCGGTTACTCCTACTGCACCGAGGCGATCGTTGGCCTCGACTGGTTCTCCGAAAACAAGACCAAGCCCAGCAAGGTGCAAGCCGTTGGGTACCCCGGTGACTACGGCGGCGACTCCGCTGAGGGCGTGAAGCGTTGGGCCGAGATCAACGAGGTTGAACTCGCCGAGTACGTGCCCACCGCGCCGAACCAGGTTGCCGGTAACCAGGATGCCGTCGTCGCGAAGGTTCTTGCGAGCCAGCCCGACGTCGTTGTGCTCGCGATCGGCCCAGCGGAAACCGCGGAGATCGTCGGCAAGCTCGCGGCCTCGGGCTTCACGGGCCAGTTCCTTGGGGCGCTGCCCACGTGGAACCCCGCGTTGCTCCAGTCGCCCGCCGCGCCGGCCCTAGAGGCGCTGTACCAGCACATGTCGCCGTACGAAAACTACGACGGTGTATCGAAGGCGATCACTGACATGAAGGACGCCCTTGGTGGGGAACTACCCGCCAACGGCGGCTACCTCATCGGTTGGGCGATCAACTACCCGATGAAGGTCCTGCTCGAAGCGGCGATCGCCAACGGCGACCTCACCCCCGAAGGCATTGCTTCGCAGATCAACGGCCTCACCGTTGACTTCGATGGCATGGTTCCGGCGATGACCTACGGCGGTGACCCGCAGGACAACGCCACCCAATCGGTGAACATCGGTAAGCCGAACGCCGACATCGACCTGGGAATCGAAACGATCTCCAAGGACTACGTCGGCCCGACGTTTGCTAAGACTGACTACTCCGCGGCCTGCGCGGCCTCGAGCTAGTCACTGAGCACAATCGTGCCGGGCCGCCGATGCGGCCCGGCACGA
>CAYVDF010000085.1:0-7356 GCA_964450475.1 uncultured Pseudactinotalea sp. | reverse complement strand
ACTACCGCGAACAAAAGATGGCGGCCGTCGTCTTCACGGTCGATGCGACGACGAACCTCCGACACGAGCCCCTGTCGAGCGAAGACATTGTTGCTGGAGCCGCGCGCAACAACGACGTGCTCATTCCATACGGGTCGGTTGACCCTCTTCGTGGGGCCGCTGCAGTTGAGCAGGCCAAGAAACTGATTGACGCTGGAGTTCGCGGTTTCAAGTTTCACCCAACCGTGCAAGGTTTTATCCCAAGCGATGAAGAGTTCTATCCGCTCTACGAGGTGCTGCAAGAAGCTGGCGTTGTTGCACTGTTCCACACGGGGCAAACCGGAATTGGTGCGGGCCTGCCTGGCGGTCGTGGAATGCTGCTTGGGCACTCCAACCCGATGTACCTCGACCCAGTGGCTGCACACTTCCCAGACCTTCAGATCGTCATGGCTCACCCATCGGTGCCGTGGCAGGATGAAGCCCTCTCTGTAGCAACTCACAAGCACAACGTGTGGATCGACTTGTCGGGCTGGAGCCCGAAGTACTTCCCAGCCTCGCTCGTGCGTTACGCGGGTTCGATCATTAAGGATCGCGTGCTCTTCGGGTCGGACTTCCCGCTTCTCACCCCTGAGAGGTGGATGAAAGACATTCAAGAAACATCGCTTCGACCCGAGGCGCTACCGGGGATCCTCAAAGACAACGCCGTGCGCCTCCTCGGTTTGGATGCGTCCTGATGACCCCCCGCACCGCACCCGAACCGCAGATCCTTTCAGCGGAGCCGTTCGGGATCGACCCGCTGCAATTTATCGCGGGCAAACTCTCAGAGGCGGCCGTCGGAGCTCTTGAAAAGCTCCAAGAAACCCTAGATCAGCACATCAAACCGATCATGGGCGATGCCTGGGATACGGCACAGATGCCGGCTCAGGTAATCGGGCAACTGGCGCCACTGGGTCTGATGGAACCTGAGGGGGTCACCACTGACGAGGCGGACTCCTCGTTGTTTAAAGGCCTGCGAACCTACGTGCTCGCTCGCACGGACGTATCGGTGGCGACCGTGTACAACGCCCAGGCAGGTCTCTTTCGCAGCGTTGTCCGCCTTGGAGGATCGCCTGAACAGGTCGCGGAGCTTGATCCGAAGATCCGCGACTTTCGTCTGAAGGGCGTGTTCGCCCTGACGGAGCCGGACCATGGATCCGACATTGCCCGCGGCCTGAGTACGACTGCTCAACGCGACGGCGGTGAATGGATTATTAATGGACAGAAAACGTGGATCGGCGGCGCCGTGAGCGCGGATGTGCTCGCCGTCTTCGCGCGTGACGTTGACGACGGCGAAGTGAAGTGTTTCCTCGTGCCGCGTGATGTGGAGTCGGTTCGGCAAGAAGTCATCACGGGTAAGGTTTCGCTGCGCCCGATGCAGAATTCTTTAATCACCTTGGACGGCGTCAGAGTTCCAGCGAATGCTCGCCTTGCCAAGATCAACTCATGGGCCGATGTCGCCCACATCATGGGAACTCTGCGCGCAGATGTTGCGTGGATCGCCGCGGGCCTGCAGGCAGGTGCGCTAGAAGCCGCGCTCGCATATGTGCGCGAACGCGAACAGTTTGGCCGCCCGCTCGCGGGCTTTCAGCTGATCCAAGAGAAGCTCGCGCGCATGGCCGGCAATGTCACGGCGTCCCTAGGCCTCGTCACGCAATTGTCGACCTTGCAAGATGAAGGGACCTTCAGCGACGCAAACTCTGCGCTCGCCAAGATGTGGGTGAGCCTGCGCGCTCGCGAGACCGTGGCGCTCGCAAGGGAAATCGTCGGCGGCAACGGCATCGTCGTTGATTACGGCGTCGCCCGATTCTTCGCGGACGCTGAAGCTGTGTACTCGTACGAGGGAACCCATGAGATGAACGCCCTGATTGTTGGCAGGGCGCTCACCGGGCTCTCCGCGTTCGTTTAAGTTAGCTTCGAAGTTTCGCTTTCTGGATCTTTCCACTAGCGGTGCGAGGGAACTCAGCCACGAACGTGACCTTCTTAGGGATCTTGTAGCGAGCGAGTTTGCCGTCGAGGTACGAGAGGATATCGTCCTCTGACAACGACGCGCCGTCGTGGAGTTGCACGTGCGCATGTGGCACTTCGCCCCACTTCGGGTCAGACATGCCGACGATCGCAACCGACTCAACTTCGGGGATCTCCATGATGACGGCTTCGATCTCCGCACTGTAGATGTTCTCTCCACCGGAGATGATCATGTCTTTCAAGCGGTCAGAAATATAGATGTAGCCGTCCTCGTCGAAATAGCCGAGGTCTCCAGAGTGCAGCCAGCCGTCGGTGATTAACTCCGCCGTCGCGTCAGGGCGGTTCCAGTATTCGCGGATCACGTTGGGGCCTGAGATCCAGATTTCCCCAACCTCGCCAGGAGGGAGTTCGTTGCCCATCGGGTCGACGATCTTCACATCTGTAAAGAAGTGCTTGAGCCCTGATGAGCCGACTTTTGCGCGCCCCATGTGTGCGGGCAGCGCGGTGGCGCCGGGGGAGGATTCGGTCATTCCGTATCCCACGGTGAAGCCGAGTCCGCGTTCCTCGTAGGCTTCGAGCGTTCGCTCTGGAACGGCAGATCCGCCACAGGTTAAACGGCGCAAGCTAGAGATATCGGTCGACGCCCACTTCGGGTGTTCCTGGATCATCTGGTAGGTCGTGGGGACCCCGGCGAGCATTGTAATGCCACGCTCCTCGATCGTTTCTAGGACGTGACCGGGATCGAACCGTTCGTGAAGCACGACTGTGCCACCTTGCAGCAGTACCGTAACGGCGCCATTGGTAAGGGAGGCAACGTGGAACATAGGCGATATGAGGAGCACGACTTCACCGGTCGACACACCGAAATCGATGATCACGTTGAAGGCGTTCCACGTGATGTTTGAGTGGGTGATGACGGCCCCCTTGGGCCGCCCCGTCGTGCCTGAGGTGTAGAGAATTAATGCGGGATCATCGATGCTTACCGTCGCGTCGAGCAGTTCTGGTGAGCCATTAGCGACTAGTTCTTCGATGTTCGCCGACTCATGTCGTGTGCCCTCGGGGAGATCGCCAGCGTGAATGAGATTCTTGACGTCGGTGTCTTGCGCGCCCCCGTGAGCGAGGTCGGTCAATTCGGTGTTGAAGATCAAGGTCTCGGCGCCGGAATCAGCGAGAACGAAATGTACCTCGGGCGGAGCCAAGCGAGTGTTAATCGGAACAAAGATCGCACCGAGGAGGGAGGTCGCGAACAAGGACTCCAAGAAGGAGGGGTGGTTATTGCCAAGGTAAGCAACGCGGTCACCCGAGCCGACCCCTAGATCGCGGAGCGAGTTCGCTAGGCGGTTGATCCGCTCGGCCAGTTCCTCGTACGTAATGTCGGTCCCGGCGTGAGACAGTGCGACCTTGCCCCTGCAACGCTCACGCTTTCGGTAGACCCAGGGCCCGATCCCTTGATTCTGCATTGAAGTCCTCCTTAACTTCTTTGTCCCTTGCGGGCAGTCCTGCCAGGCAAGGCCGTTCGGCCTCGACGCTTTGCAGGTGTTATGCCACGCTTCCAGGGCGAGCGGAATTCTCAATTTTGATCTTCGCATTGATCGATGGTGGGCAGCCACGTTTGCTTGAGCCAGCCTCAAGGGCGTCGGCCTGGCACGCCAAAACACCGCGGTCGTTGCCTGCGGAGTGGGTGGGGCGTACTTTCGAAGCGAAGGTCGTCATCGAACTCCTTATTTTCAACATATCAATGACATCGCAAATCTTTGAAAGAGTCAACTATCGCAATCGGTGTGGGTCGAGGCCTTGGGTAGCTTGGCTGTCGGTGGCCAATAGTACTGAGAGGGATTGTGCGCCTAGGAGGTTCCCTTGCCGAGTTTGGGCCTCGAGTCCGTCTGGAACTTTTCGAAGGCGTCTCCGTGGCCGCGGAATGTGCTGACGCGGGCGAGTCAAGTTCGTCTGGCGTGCCTAAACGGGGTGAACGAACATTCGCAGTGCTGAATCTAGCCGAGGACACCACCTGCGTTCGCGTTGAATCGAGCGCGGCTGGCGGCTAGCAAAACGCCGAGACTTCCTTCAGGAGTGCCCCAGTTTGGGCGAGGGGGCGGGCAGCGCCGTGGATTTTGGGCTAACCAAATAAGACCCTTGAAAAACTCAACCCTTGCTAATCTCAATATGTTAGGTATGATCGCATTATCGGGGTGAGGGTAAGCCTGCGTGATGTAGCGCAGTCGTTATCTCACAACTTGCTTCAATGCAGAGGCGCATGAGGCAAAACCTTTATCACTCGGCCATCAGGCCGGTACCTTCGGAGGATTTATGCGTTCACGAATGCGAATTCTAGGCGCTGCGCTAGCAGTCGGCCTAGCGCTCACTGCTTGCTCTGGCGGCAGTCCTGAGCCGAACAACGGCGGTGCAACAAGCACCGAAACGACAGATGCTCCACCTGCGGAGCTCAGGAAAGTGACGGTGGGTATTCTGCCGATCGTCCCAAGTGTCGCTCTTCAGGTGGGCATTGAAGAAGGAATTTTTGAAGAGCACGGCTTCGATGTCTCGCTAGAGTCCGGTCAGGGTGGGGCGGCGCTGCTCCCTGCAGTGATGTCGGGACAAATGGAATTTGCGATCTCTAACCCGCTCAGCCTCATGCTGGCGGTTGGCGAAGGTCTCGACGTCCGTATGGTGACGGGATACTCCCACGCGATCAAGTCCGGTGACGATATCAACGGCGTGTGGACCCTTCCTGACTCAGGCATCGAACGCCTGAAGGATCTCGAAGGCAAGATGGTCGCCGTCAACACGCTGAAGACCATCGGTGAAGTATCGATCAACGAAATCGTTGAGCGTGACGGTGGGGATCCGAGCAAGATCAAGTATGTTGAGCTCGGTTTCCCAGACATGCCAGCGGCCCTCGCCCAGGGCAACATCGATGTTGCGTGGGTGCCAGAGCCGTTCCAGACGATCCTCAAGGATCAAGGTGCGCAGCACGTTGCCTCCAGCATGCAGGAGACGATGCCAGGGGTTGCGACGATGTCTGTCATTACCTCGGGTACTCTTGCGGATGATGAGCCCGAGTTCGTAGAGAAGTTCGTGGCGGCCGTCGATGCGACTACGGCGTTTGCGCAGGAAAACCCCGATATCGTGCGCAAGACGTTGGTGACCTTCCTCGACATGGACGAAGAGCTCGCCAACAAGGTGCTGCTGGAGAGCTTCGGCGCTGAGATGGACCGCGACGCGATGCAGTCCCTCGCCGACCTCTCGCTGAAGTACGGCGTCCTGAGCAAGCCAGTGGACATGGACGCGTTCATGCCCTGATACTTGCGGATCCTTTGCCCGCTGCGCACGAGTCGTTCGGTCGCAGCGGGCAAAGTTGTGTTTGGGGTCGGTGCTCTAGCGCGCCTTCGCGTGAGTTAGTTGAACGGCGCGAGTCGTTTGACATCAACACAGCGGAGCAGCGGCCCGACCCGCGAGGGCAGGAGGAGATGCCTCCGGCTAGGGCAGGGTTCCCCTATGTGTAGCGGATCGCGCGATCAGAAAGATTATCTCAGCGGCGGTGTTGGGGAGATGCGGCCCCTGTAATTGACTTGCAGGGGCGCTCGATTTACAGGCCCCCACCTCTATGGCCAGGTCTTCACTGACGTGGTCCTTAGCCTGGTTCCGTGGATCGGTTGTGGATCTGGGGGCGCTGACCATTTTTCGGGCGGGAGCCCAAGGGCATGGTGAGTGGGCAGGAGAGTGCTGCTGGTCTGTGTCCAGCTTTTCCATGGGTCTTTCGTATCGGGCCGCTACGCGGCGGGTGGTCAGGGGGCTTAGGCGGCTAGTGGTGGGGAGTTCGCGGTCGCGCGTACTGCGTGCCATAGGCGCTGCCAGGCTTTCTGCCAGGGCCAGCGGGCGATCAGGTGTAATACTGGGCGTCCTTGGGGACGGGTAGCCCGAGCAGGGATCGCGATGAGTTCTCGGCGCAGGCGGGCTCCGCGGGCCACGTCGTGGGTGCCGGTCATGGTTCCGGCAGCGCGCAGGAGGTTGTGGCAGATCGCTGCGCAGGTGAGCCAGGCGGAGTTGGCTCCGAAGTGACCCGAGGGCATCAGAGCCATCGGCCCATCAATCAGATCGGAATGCAGTGTTTCGATGATCGCATGCTGCCGGTGAGTAACATCAGCGGCAGCGGTGTCTTCGGTGTTGTTGGTCAAAAACGGGTGGTAACGCCACACGGGGAAGAGTTCATCGCCTACTGCCTGGTCTCGTACCCGGCGCACAATCAGCCGAGCGGTAACCGGGTGGTCTGTTGAGGTGAACGCAGTGAAGGAAGGCACTTCAGCCACGTGGGCATCAGAGATGAGCTCACCAGTATCAGGGTCCACCACGGCTCCGGGGTAGTTCACCGGTACCCAGTCCTCTTCGGCGATCGTGGCGATGGCGTTGGTGACTGCAGTGGTGCGGGTGATGACCAACGAGAACTGTGCCCCGGCCCGCTGGCACGCCGCCGCGACCAGGCTATTGCCGTAAGCGGAGTCTCCTCGCACGAGGATCTCACCAGAACATCCTGCTTCGCGGGCAGAGTTGATCGCCTCAGTAACCATCTTCGCTGCTCCTTTGCCTGAGCCGGCTTTGCCCGCTCGTAGGCGGATCCCGGCAACCACCGGAGCACCAGTATCGGTGCTGATAGTGGTGACCAATGGGGACAGTCCTTTACGCAGGATCTGCTTCCCCGCGATCTTGGCGTGCCCGAAGGAGGCGCCCTGTTTCGCGTACCCATACACCGGGCGTAACAACGAGTCGATATCAACGAACGCACGTGCCTGGCGACCGGGTAACAGATTGGAGGCGGGTACCAGCCTAGCGAGGAAGGCCCGCGAAACTGAGGCCAGTTGCAGGTTGTGCCCGTGGGTGAACTCCCGCAGGAACTGGCCCAACGTCGCCGGGGCGTACACATCAGTGAACAGATTCTTCATACCCCCGGCGCGTAGCACGCCCAGTGCATCGATACAGTCTGCACCTGCGGCCATGCCCGCGATGATAGCCATGGTTTTCCCCGCTGGGTTCGCCCCGGCCGAGGCGACCTTTGTTTGGCCCAGGTCCACCTTCGCCTCAATCACCTCACGAAGACCGATTGCCTCGGCCAAGGCCATGATTGGGGCAAGTCCGGCGTGGGAAATTATGTGTTCATCATCGAACGCTATTCGCGCCCTGGACCACGGGTGTTGTAACCTCAACTGAGAGTGCCCTTTCGAACTGAGTGAATCTGTGCGTTAACAACACCTATTCTCCCAGGTCAAAGGGCACTTTCCCATTCACAACACCGTGGCACCACCCCGCTCACTCCACGGATCCAGGCTAAGCGCGGAGGTGTATGACGACGGGCAGGAAGGAATCGTCGTTGCCTCGCGC
>CAYVDF010000084.1:0-7441 GCA_964450475.1 uncultured Pseudactinotalea sp. | reverse complement strand
GCAGATTGCACTCCGTTCCCGCCAGTGGCAGCATGACGGCATGGATTCCACCGTTCCCACGCCTTCCTCTGCGCCACCGATTCGAACCGGATTTTTCGACGTCGAGTCCGAGGTGGCTGTTGCGGGTAACCGTGCGTATTGGGACACCCAGGCGTCGCAATACTTAGCAGAGTTCGGGGAGTTTCTTGGCGATGTTCAGTTTCGTTGGTGCCCTGAAGGTTTGCTCGAGGCCGATGCGCAGATCTTGGGACAAATTGAGGAACTGCGCGAACAGAAAGTCCTTGAGGTTGGGGCCGGTGCCGCGCAGTGTTCTCGCTGGCTGGCATCGCAAGGGATGACGGTTGAGGCCACAGATATTGCCCCTGGGATGATCCGCGAGGCGGAACGGATCAACGCGGCAACAGGTATTGAGTTTCCCCTCCACGTTGCCGATGCCCGGGCACTTCCCTATCCCGAGGATTCGTTTGATCAGGCCTTCACGGCGTTTGGTGCGATCCCGTTCATCAAAGATGCAACCGAGGTGCACCGCGAGGTCGCACGGATCCTGCGCCCCGGTGGACGCTGGACCTTCGCAACAACCCACCCCGTCAAATGGATGTTTCCAGACGACCCTGAATCTCTGACTGCGATTCGTTCATACTTCGATCGCACCCCTTATGCGGAGACCTCCGCAGATGGCACGTATGCGGAGTTCCACCGGACAATTGGCGATCACATCAGCGAGGTACTCGCCGCCGGGCTGGAAATCACGGCGGTCATCGAACCAGAGTGGAGCGAGGGAAACGACCACACGTGGGGTGGCTGGTCACCCAAGCGCGGTGCGTACCTGCCCGGTACCCTCATTATTCAGGCCCGCAAACCCTAGCGGTTCGCGCTGTAGTGCAGTCCGATATCGCCGTTCATGATCGTCAATGTGCCGAGCCGGATCTCATAGGTCACTTCTCCATCAAGGACGGACATGACGTGGTTTTCGACGTCCATGACGTCGGGTTGGCACATCATGCGCGTTGAGGCGAGCGGGCCGAAGATCAGGGTGCCGTCGGCGACCTCAACGCTGCCACCGCCCTGGTTGCACGCATACTGAACGTCCACGTGGTTGTTTTCGTGGATGCTCATCGTGGAGGAAACACCAGCGGGGAGAGACGAAACAGACTCGTGGGCAATGATGCCCGAGAGTTCCCACAGCGTTCCAACGAGCGGTGCATCCTCTAGTTCGACCAGCGTGATCCCGATGTCCTTGCCGTTAGCAGTGCCGGTGACCTGCAAGGTGCCGTCTTCGAGCGTCAAGGTTGGTGCTTCCATTAAGAGGTCGGCCAACAGCGTGTCTTGATCGTGGAGCTCCGCGGCACAGCCCATTTCAGTCGTCGCAAGACCGTCGGTGTGTAATTGAGAGCCCTTCCACGTGATCTCACCGAAGAGGGTGTTGCAGCCGGCGTTCACGGTGATCTGGTTGTCAGAAAAGGACATCGTGATTCGCGTGTCCTCAGCGAGATCGAAACCCGTCGTTTCGATGCTCTGGAACGTCTTACCGTCGAGGTCGGAGCTGGATCCCGAGGAGCAGGCCGCCGCAAGGAGCAGCAATGGGAGGACTAGCAGCCAAGGCCGTTTCATAATGTGTCCCAACGGTTCTCCTATTCCGCGCACGCCGACTTAGTGTCCCGCGGTTCGCCAATTTTCTCCTACACCAACCGAAACATCCAACGGCACCGACAGTTCGGCGGCATTGGCCATTTCGCGGCGCAGGATCTCTTCAACCTGCTCCCGCTCCCCTTGTGCAACCTCGACGACGAGTTCGTCATGCACCTGCAGGAGCATGCGGGAGCCCAAGCCCGCGTCCCTAAACGCACGGTCGACTTCGATCATCGCGAACTTGATAATGTCTGCAGCCGACCCCTGGATCGGGGCGTTGAGGGCGGCGCGTTCAGCCATCGCACGGAGCTGACGGTTATCGCTGGAGAGGTCCGGCAAGTAACGGCGGCGCCCAAAAAGCGTCTCGGTGTAGCCGGTCGCACGGGCATCTTCTACGACCTCTTCGAGGTAGTCGCGCACGCCACCGAAGCGGTCGAAATAATCTTCCATCAGGGCGGATGCTTCACCCGTGGAGATCGACAGCTGCTTGGAGAGCCCGAAGGAGGACAAGCCGTAGGCTAGCCCGTAGCTCATCGCCTTGATCTTTGAGCGCATCGCTGGGGTCACTTCGCTCGGTGCAACGTTATACACGCGCGCACCAACGTAGTTGTGTAGATCCTCCCCACTCTGGAACGCTTCGATCAGGCCCTCATCGCCAGACATGTGCGCCATGATGCGCATTTCAATCTGGGAGTAGTCAGCAGTGAGGAGGGTTTCGTAACCCTCCCCAACGACGAACGCTTCACGTATCCGCATGCCGGCATCAGTACGCACCGGAATGTTTTGCAAGTTGGGATCTGCCGAGCTCAGGCGCCCCGTGGCGGCCACAGTCTGGGAGTAACGCGTGTGGATCCGGCCGTCGTCAGCAACAAACCGCAGGAGGCCTTCGACCGTCTGGCGAAGCTTGATCGCGTCGCGGTGGGTGAGCAGGTGCTGCAAGAACGGGTGCTCGGTCCTGGCGAATAGCTCCGCCAGAGCTTCGGCGTTCGTTGTGTACCCAGTCTTGGTTTTACGGGTCTTAGGCATCCCAAGGTCGTCGAACAGTACCTCTTGCAACTGCTTCGGCGATGAGAGGTTCACTTCGCGACCAATCACCTCATACGCCGACTCCGCCGCCTGGGTGACCGCGGAATCAAAGGCATGCTCAAGATCCTTCAAATGCTGCACGTCGGCGGCGATCCCGGTCTTCTCCATCACCGCGAGAACTCGCGCCACCGGAAGTTCCAGGTCGGTCAGCAGCTCGGTGGCCGAGCGCTTGGCGAGTTCTTTTTCAAGGTGGTCGGCGAGATCAACAATCGTCGACGCACGTTGGGCGTCCGCAGCAGATTCGTTGCCTCCAAGATCGAGCAACTGCTGCCCTGAGTCTTCCTCGGTCGCTAAGGGACGGCGCAAGTAACGTTGCGAGAGGTCCTCAAGCGCATAGGAGCGTTGGTCGGGGTAGCACAGGTACGCGGCGATGGCGGTATCAAACGTGACACCGGCAAGGAGCAGGCCTTCCCCGTCGAGGGAATGCCAGGCATCTTTAGACTCGTGAACGATTTTGCCTCGCTCAGGGTCGGCGAGCCACGTGCTCAGGGCCCTCGATTCCTCCTCGTTCAGAGTTGTCAGATCACGGGTGATCGCGGATTCGCCATCGGAGATCCCGATCGACCAGGCGCTGCCCGAGCCGAGTGCGATGTCACCGTTAACGTGGAGCCCGAGAGTCTTATCGGAGCGAGCATCGAGCCACTCACCGAGTGAGTCCTCGGAGATCTCGACCTCTGATTCTTCAGTCTGATCAGGAAACGAAGTACCCGCTAGAGCGAAGAGGCGGTCACGCAGCGCGGTGAATTCGAGCGCGTCGAAAAGTTCGTCCACGTCATCACGATCGAAGTCTTCGCGGCTCGTGTCATCGACGTCGATCTCAAGATCGAGGTCGCGTACAAGACCGTTGAGGTTCTTATTGCGGATCACGTCATCGAGGTGGTCGCGAAGGTTTTGCCCGGCGACCCCTTTGATCGTGTCCGCTTGGGAAATGATTCCCTCGAGCCCGCCGTATTCCGCGATCCACTTCGCCGCCGTCTTCGGCCCGACCTTGGGTACGCCGGGAAGGTTGTCGCTCGCCTCCCCCACGAGTGCTGCGAGGTCTCTGTAGTGGTCGGGGCCGACTCCGTACTTGGCTTCGATCGCCTGCGGGTCCATGCGCTCCAAAGTTGATACCCCACGCACGGGATACAGCACCGTCGTTTCGTCGGTGACGAGCTGGAGTGCGTCGCGGTCACCAGAGCAAATGAGAGTCTCGAAACCCTCGCTCTCGGCTTGGGCTGCCCACGTGGCGATGATGTCGTCGGCTTCGAATCCTTCGAGATCAAGGTGCGGCACGCGCATGGCATCGAGCACCTGCTTGATGAGCGGAATCTGTGAGCGGAACTCCTCGGGAGTTTCGGCGCGTCCTTCCTTGTAGGCGGGGTACTGCTCCTTTCGGAACGTTTTCGATGACTTGTCGAATGCCACGGCAATGTGGGTGGGTTCCTCATCGCGCAGGAGGTTGATGAGCATCGACGTAAATCCGTAGACGGCGTTGGTCGACTGCCCTGTGCTCGTGGCGAAATTCTCAACGGGAAGTGCGAAGAATGCGCGGAACGCCATCGAGTGTCCATCGATGATTAACAACCTGGGTCGCAAAGAGGTACTCACACCTGCAACCCTATGTGTATGAACAACACCTCGCCAGTCGACATGTCGACTTTCGCCCAAGATATGGAAGCCGAGGGTTTCCTGTACTCCGGAACCCTCCTGACTCGCCTTGGAATCGAACTTACTTCCCTCGCACCCGACTATTGCACGGCACGGATGCCCGTTGAGGGTAACGTCCAGCCGCTAGGGCTCCTCCACGGTGGCGCGAGTGCGGCGCTCGCGGAAACGGTTGGATCATTCGCGGCGTGGCAGCACGCCGGCAAAGGCAGGATTGCAGTGGGCATTGAACTCAACGCGACCCACCACCGCTCAGCACGGGATGGCTGGGTGGTCGCCGAGGCTCGGGCATTGCACCTCGGCCGCACCCTTGCGACGTACGACATTTCTATCCGCGTCGAGACCGGCGAAGGCGAAGAGCCAGGCGATCTCGTCTGCACGGCTCGGTTGACTTGCCTAATTCGCTAGCCGCGAAGCCTCGCGTAAATTTTCACCCACTCCGAGACCATCGCCTGCCACGTGAAGGCGCTGGCATGCTCGACGGCTTCAGCGGACATGCGCCGTTGAAGTTCGGGGTTGCCTAGGAGGCTCGCGAGCTCGCGGGCCCACACGCGTGGGTCGCGACCTTCGACGAGGATTCCCGTGTGGCCGTGGTCGACGGCATCCACTAGGCCTCCGACCTTGGCGGCAAGAACTGGGGTGCCGCAGGCGGCCGCTTCGAGGGCAACGAGCCCGTACGTCTCGGAGTATGAGGGCACCATGACCACCTGAGCGTGGCGCATCGCAGCAGCCAACTCCTCGCGTGAGAGCGGCCCAGCGAACCACACGTCCTTCGTCACCCCAAGAGAATTCGCGAGGCGGTGAAGTTCATGGTCGTAGCCGGCGAAGCCACCGGTGGGAGCCCCAGATATCGTCAGCCTCGGCCGCTCTCCCTCAGGCAGCAACGCGATGGTCTCAATCGCGAGCTCTAGCCCCTTCAGGGGCTCTAAGCGAGCGGCAACGAGAATGGTTGCCCGATCACATAAACCAAACGGGTCGTGATCTTGCTCCCCTGGGTGGAACACCGTGTGGTCGACACCTGGAGTTGCGATGTGGACACGCTCTGGAGATGCACCGATTGCGATTGCGGTAGCCGCTTCGGCCTGGCTCACCGCGATGACGGCGTCGGAGGCCTCCGCGAGCATGTGCTCTGCTGGGACCCGGCCGGGCCCCTCCGGGCGCTCACCGAGCTCCCATGTGCCCTCCTCGCGGGCGGCGATGGAGTGGTAGCTCTGGATGTGCGGGACTCCAAGACTACGCGCTACGGGGAGCGCGGCCACACCGGAGAACCAGTGATGAGAGTGGATGATGTCTGGAGTTGCCCCCGACATGAGGCGAGCTAGTTC
The DNA here is from genome assembly GCA_964450475.1 of uncultured Pseudactinotalea sp. Lineage (GTDB taxonomy): Bacteria > Actinomycetota > Actinomycetes > Actinomycetales > Beutenbergiaceae > HY158. Next base: position 1,754 of record CAYVDF010000084.1, on the reverse strand, counting down.
TTCGCCGAAACTTTCGACGTAGGCCTCCTGCTCCCGCTTGGTCGCCGGAGCAACCGGACCGACGTCGATCCTGTAGTGGTTAAGGCTCCCGTGAGTGGTAAACGCTGGAGCCTCGGGATCCGAGCGGCGACTGTAGACATCCACAAAATGGCCCACGGATGCGAGCACTTCGGCAGCGTGTCGAACGATGACGTTCATGCCGCCAACATCGCCAGAACCTGGAGAAGCAAAGGGGTCAGTGTGCATGGATATGAGTGCCACTCGCATTCTCTCCACCACCGACCTCCCTGAATTCAATTAATAGGCGCTACTGGATCTGCGTCATTGCCACCTGGCGCGCTTCGAATCCAGTAAAGAGCAGGTGCTACCCCGTCGTCATGGTGTCACGTGAACGACGGCGACGAGCAATGAGCTCATCGATACCGCGAACACGCCGCTCCATCGATAACCCCATGAGACGGCGGTTAAGCGTTGCTAGATCGACGATGCGACGAGCACCAGCCGGCGCAAACCCAAGTCCAGAAAGGAACCGAAGTTCCTGCCGAGAGCCAGTAAGTACGATCGTCACGATGTGCTCGATCCCCTTCTCTTCAGCGAGGCGAGCAACTTGGGTCAGGATCGCGCGGGCGAGGCCTCGGCGGCGGTACCCCTCCTGTACGTACATACCTTCGATCTGGATGAAGGACACGTCGGAGTAAAGATTGGGCCCGACCGTTTGAACAAGGGCAAACCCAACGATTGCACCCTCGACCTCGGCCACGAGGAGTTGCGACCCCTCGTAACCCATCCATGCATGAAACATGTTCTCGAGGCTGCTGCTCTCCGCGGTGCACAGTTGCGCCGTCAGTGGGGATTCAGTACGTGCGAGGTTCGTTAGTTTGATAAGCGCGTCGACATCCGCTGCGTCTGCGTGCCGGACCTTGCTTGCTGGTCGCACTGCCACGTTCATCACCTCGACTTAACTAGGTGCCTACTCACCCTTGCCGCCGACTTGGTCGATCACCGCATCGGCTACTTCGCGCATCGTCAGGCGTCGATCCATTGACGTCTTCTGGATCCAGCGGAACGCTTCCGGTTCGCTCAGGCCCATACGGGTCATGAGGAGGCCCTTAGCACGGTCAACGCGCTTGCGGGTCTCGAAGCGCTCAGCGAAGTCAGCGACCTCAGATTCCAGTGCGGCGATCTCACGGTAGCGGTGGACAGCGATCTCGATCGCAGGAAGCAGATCGGCAGGCGTGAAGGGCTTGACGACGTACGCCATTGCGCCAGCATCACGAGCCCGCTCGACAAGCTCCTTCTGCGAGAACGCAGTCAGGAGAACAACTGGGGCAATCCGTTCCTTCGAGATGCGCTCGGCCGCTGAGATACCGTCGAGAACTGGCATCTTAACATCCATGACGACGAGATCCGGGCGAAGTTCAGTTGCTAGCTCTATGGCCTTCTCACCGTCGCCGGCTTCACCGACAACATCGTAACCGGCTTCGGTTAACGTTTCGACCACATCGAGGCGGATCAGCGCCTCATCTTCGGCCACGACAACGCGGCCTCGGTGCACCACAGGGGTGTCATCTAGGTCAACATCAAGGTCGTCAAGATCCAGTGGTTCGAGATCTGACTCAGGCGGGGTAGACTTCTCTTCGTTCACACGGTCTACCTTAACGGGTTCTCCTGAAAAAGGCTGTATCGTGTTCGTCACTGACCGCCCCGATAGCCCAACCGGCAGAGGCAATCGGCTCAAACCCGATCCAGTGTGG
>CAYVDF010000083.1:0-7480 GCA_964450475.1 uncultured Pseudactinotalea sp. | reverse complement strand
CCCGCTCACCCCGGATCCCATACCCGATCCCCTTGTGGGCGAGCGAGGGCGCCGCACTCTGCCGCGAGAGCGGAACCGAGATCGCGTACTCGTTGTTCTGCACGAAGAACACGACCGGGGTGTTGAATACGGCAGCAAAGTTCAGCGCTTCATGGAAGTCGCCCTCACTCGTTGCCCCGTCACCGCACAGTGCCATGACGACGGTTTTCTCACCTTTCAGCGTTGCCGCGTGCGCGACCCCGACGGCGTGCAGCAGCTGTGTCGCGAGCGGCGTCGCCTGTGGTGCAACGTTCTTTTCGTACGGGTCATAACCGGTGTGCCAATCCCCCTTAAATAACGTCAAGACTTCAATTGGATCAACCCCGCGCGCAACGGCGGCAGCGGTGTCCCGGTAGGTGGGGAACAGCCAATCCCCATCAGCAAGGACGTGGGCAGCAGCGACCTGGCAGGCCTCCTGGCCGTGCGAGGAGGGATACACCGCGAGCCGGCCCTGGCGAACCAGTGCATACGCCTGGTCATTGAGGCGCCGGGCAGCAACGAGTTCTTCTAGTGCTTTGAGTAGTTCGGCAGTGGAGGGGAGCTCGTAGTTCGATACGAATAATTCTGCACCGCTTGGGTCAAGGAGCGTGATGGGCTCCGGCGACGGAAGCATGCTCAACGTTGAGATGTTCATATTTGAATAATCGAATACGAAACACTACCTCGGCAATTAGTTTTGATTTTCTGAGACTAAAGCGGCCCCATGCGCCAGCTACGAGGCCATTAGTCCGACAATTTAACGATTTACGCATAATTGTAAGACATTTGGCTTTCATCGACTCGCTCACAAATACAGATGACACGACGAGCCGAGTGGCTCGACGGAAGTGTCCAGATGCGCCGTGCCGGCTGCTTTGCGTCCCAAGCGGGGTCGGTTAGAGTTGTGTTAGTTACCGAACGGTCAGTTAATAATCGCAGGTCGCGTGTCAAGGAGGTCACGTCGGGTGCCAGAAGCATTCATCATCGAGGGTGTCAGAAGCCCGGTAGGCAAGCTCGGCGGCGCCCTCGCTATGGCGAGGCCAGATGATCTCGCCGCGGCTGTCGTTGGCGAGGTCGTACGGCGCGCGGGCGCTCCAGCCGATGCGATTGATGAGGTGATTCTCGGCGCCGCGAACCAAGCCGGCGAAGACAACCGCAACGTCGCCCGCATGGCAACGCTCCTTGCCGGCCTACCCGATGTGGTCCCCGCATATACCATCAACCGCTTGTGCGCCTCGGGCATGACTGCCGTCGGATCGGCCACGCAAGCGATCCGGGCCGGCGATGCCGACATCATCGTCGCCGGTGGTGTGGAATCGATGACCCGAGCACCATGGGTACAGGCGAAGCCCGATCGGCCGTGGGCTCGGCCCGGCGCCCAGTTCGATACCTCAATCGGCTGGCGCTTCACAAACCCCCGGCTTGCCGCGCGCCCCAAGGCGACGCTCTCAATGCCAGAAACTGCCGAAGAGGTCGCACGCATCGATGGCATCTCCCGAGAGGATGCCGATACCTTTGCCTACGAGAGCCACCAACGGGCTCTGCGCGCAATCGCGGCCGGGCATTTCCATGATGAGATTCTCCCGATCACTGTCGATCTCGGGCGGGCGGGCACTCAGAGCGTCGAGGTGGATGAGGGCCCACGGCCCGACACGAACCTTGAGGCCCTCGCTCGACTCAGGCCGGTCGTTAGCGGCGGCACAGTCGTTACCGCCGGTAACTCATCCACCCTCAACGACGGCTCCTCCGCGCTGCTCATCGCCTCCGGCGACGCGGTCGAAAAGTTCGGCCTCACACCGAAGGCGCGCATCGTTACGAGTACCGCGGCAGGTCTCGCCCCAGAAATCATGGGGCTCGGGCCAGTTCCAGCAACAGAGAAGGCTCTCGCGCGCGCAGGCCTTCAGATCAGCGACATCGGCTCGATCGAGCTCAACGAGGCATTCGCGAGCCAATCCCTCGCGTGCATTCGCCGCCTCGGGCTTGATCCGGAAAAGGTGAACGTCGACGGCGGCGCCATCGCGCTCGGCCACCCACTTGGCTCATCGGGCTCGCGGATCCTCGTAACACTGCTGGGGCGGATGGAGCGGGAAGATTCCCAGTTTGGTCTTGCCACAATGTGCGTTGGGGTGGGCCAGGGAACCGCGATGATCATCGAGCGAGTGTGATCCCCGTGTCCACACCGCTAACGATTTTGGAAACGGACACCCACGTTCTCGCAACGCTCAATCGTCCAGAGAAGCTCAACGCGATCGATGAGGATCTCATCGACGCGCTCCACGAGCTATGCGCCGACCTTGAGCGCGAGCCCCGCACACTCATACTCACCGGGGCAGGCGAGTCCTTCGCCGCTGGCGCCGATATCGAGGCACTCTTGCAGCGCGGCGCCGCCGAAGCGCTCGAAGGCATCAACACCTACGCCTTCGAGCGGATCCACCGCTTACCGATGCCTGTCATCGCCGTCATTCACGGATACGCACTCGGGGGAGGCGCCGAACTCGCCTACGCCGCAGATATTCGAATCGGCACCCTCGATCTTGTCGTCGGCAACCCCGAAACCGGGCTCGGAATCATCGCCGCGGCCGGTGCCACGTGGCGGCTCCCCGAGATCGTCGGAGCCGCGCTCGCCACCGACATGCTCCTGACGGGCCGGTTACTCAACGGCGAGGAGGCACTAACGGCCGGCCTCGTCACGTATCTCGAGCCAACCCGCGCCGAAGCCGTAGCGCGAGCCGAGCGGATCGCGGAGAAAATCTCGCAGCTCGCACCGGCTGCCGTGCGAGCGACGAAGCTCGTGCTTGCAGCCCCGCGCGAGGATCATCCGGGCATCGATCTGCGCGAGCAGGCAACCCTATTTGAGAGTGCCGAAAAGGTGCGCCGGATGACGGAATTCTTAGAGCGAGGCCGAGGTGAGAAATGACGCTACCCGCTCACGTAGCAGTGCTCGGTGGGGGTCGCATGGGCGCCGGCATCGCTCACGCGTTTGCCACCCGCGGGCACGCCGTCACGATCATTGAACAAGACGACGACGCGGCACAGGGCGCGTTAGAACGCGTACGCCGCTACGTCGCGGCATCAATCCAGCGGGGCCTTGCAGGCGACGTGAACAAGTTGATGGACCGCGTCCACGTCACGAGCGACATCGCAGCCGCCGGCGACGCCGACCTCGCGATAGAAGCCGTGCCCGAAGATCTGGAATTGAAACGCGCGATGCTGACGCGGCTCGAAGCGAGCCTGCCCGAGCGAGCAATCCTTGCGACGAACACCTCAGCGCTATCGATCTCCACACTCGCGCAGGCGCTAACGCGGCCGCGGCAGTTCCTCGGGTTGCACTTCTTTAACCCCGTTCCGGCCTCAACGCTCGTGGAGATCGTCACCCACCCCGGGCTCGACCCTGATGTCACGGCGTGCGCCCAAGACTGGGTCGAAGCCCTCGGCAAGCTCCCGATCACCGTGACCGACTCCCCCGGTTTCGCATCCTCACGACTAGGAATCGCGCTCGCGATGGAAGCGATCCGAATGGTCGAAGAGGGTGTCGCGAGTCCCGCAGATATCGACACCGCGATGGAGCAGGGCTACAAACATCCGATGGGGCCGCTGCGCACCACCGATCTCGTTGGGCTCGATGTGCGGCTCGGTATCGCCGAGCATCTCCACGCCACGCTTGGCGAGCGGTTTGCTCCGCCACCGCTTTTGCGCGACATGGTCGCCCGCGGCGACATCGGGCGCAAAAGCGGAAAAGGCTTTTACGACTGGTCCACGTGGGGCTAGGAAATCACTAATTAAGGAGAACTGATGGCTCGAATGATCGAATGCTACGTCAAGGGTGAGTGGTGGACTCCCGAGGGGGAAGGCACGCCCATCCTCGATGCCGCGACCGGCGAGGCCGTCGCTAGGGTGTCGACAGACGGGCTAGATGTAGCAGGCGCCTTTGAGTACGCGCGCTCGGTCGGGCAGAAAAGTCTTGGCGTGCTGACGTTCCACCAGCGAGCCGTTCTCTTGAAGGAGCTCGCGATCGTGCTGAACGAGCGCAAACAGGAACTGTACGGGCTCTCCACGCACACGGGCGCAACGAAGTCGGACTCGTGGATCGATATCGATGGCGGAATCGGTGTGCTGTTCACGTACTCCGGCCGGGGACGGCGCGAGCTGCCCAACTCAACGGTGCAACTCGATGGCCCCTTGGAAGTCCTATCCAAGGACGGCAGCTTTCTTGGCCGTCACATCCGCACGACCCTGCCCGGGGCTGTCCTGCAGATCAACGCTTTCAACTTCCCCGTGTGGGGCTCTCTGGAAAAGCTTGCCCCTGCATTCCTCGCTGGGATGCCAACCATCATTAAGCCGGCCACCCCTGGGGCCTACCTCACCGAGCACATGGTGCGGATCATGGTCGAATCCGGGCTCTTGCCTGAGGGCTCCGTCCAGTTCGTTGCCGGGTCTCTTCACGACGCGATGGATTACACCGCGCTCGGCGACGTTGTCGCGTTCACGGGCTCTGCGGCAACGGCCGCCAAACTCCGCAGCCACGCAGCCGTGCAAAGCGGCACGGTTCGCTTTAGCTCCGAAACGGATTCGATCAACGCCTCGGTCCTTGGCCCCGACGCCGTCGAAGGAACCCCCGAGTTCGATGCCTACATCCGCGGCCTCGTCGCGGAGATGACCTCGAAGGCTGGCCAGAAATGCACCGCAATCCGGCGAGCGATCGTTCCCGGTGGCATGGAGACAGCGGTGATCGACGCCGTCCGCGAGCGCCTCGAAACCAAAGTGAAGGTCGGCGACCCGCGCGATGACGACACGACGATGGGCCCGCTCGCGTCGGTTGGTCAGGCAAACGACGTGCTCAAGCAGGTGAGCGCTCTCGTCGACGGTGGTGGGGAGCTCGCGATTGGGTCGCTCGAAGCAAACGGCGCGTTCGTTGAACCGACGCTGCTGATGTTTAAGGATGCCGAGGCGGTCCGCGCCCATGACACTGAAGCGTTTGGGCCGGTGTCCTCCCTCATCACCTACGACGGTACGGCGGCTGAGGCCGCACGCCTCGTGGCCATGGGTGGCGGTTCGCTCGTCACGTCGGTGGCCTCACACGACCAGGACTTCGTGGCGGAGATGGTTCGGCGCAGCGCATCGAGCAACGGCCGGATCCTCGTGCTCGACCGCACCGATGCTCGCGCATCCACGGGCCATGGCTCGCCGCTGCCGATGCTCGTTCACGGCGGCCCGGGGCGAGCGGGCGGTGCCGAAGAACTCGGCGGGGTGCGCGCCGTCTTCCACTTCATGCAACGCACGGCGATCCAGGGCAGCCCCGAGGCGCTCACGTCCATCACCGGGGTGTGGCATGCCGGTGCCCCGACGATCTCCGATTCGACTCACCCGTTCGCCAAGTCGCTGCAAGATCTTCGCATCGGTGAGCAGATCCTGTCGGAGTACCGCGAGATCACGCTCGAAGATATCGAGCACTTCGCCGAGTTCACCGGCGATAAGTTCTACGCCCACATGGACGAAGAAGCGGCGGCCGCGAACCCGTTCTTCCCCGGCCGGGTCGCTCACGGTTACCTTCTGTTGTCGTTCGCCGCCGGCCTGTTCGTCAAACCCGAACCCGGGCCAGTTCTGGCGAACTACGGTGTCGAATCGTGCCGCTTCCTCGCGCCGGTGTCGCCCGGAGACAAGATCCGCGTCGCGCTCACCGCGAAGGAAATCATCCCCCGCGAAACGGCCGACTACGGCGAGGTCCACTGGGATGCGGTGCTGAGCAACCAGGACGACGAGGTGGTCGCCACCTACGACGTGCTCACGCTCGTGTCAAAGGATCCGCGCTAGCGAAAGTCGTTGGTCTCGCTGATCCGCAGGCCGGTGCGCGTGTAGGCGAGCACCGAGTCTGCGAGATCCTCGGGCGTGATCTTTCCGCCTGGGCGGTACCACTCCACAATTGAGTTGATGAGTCCAAACGTGAACCGCGCGGCGAGCCACGGATCGATGTCGTCGCGCAGGGTGCTCTCTTTGGCCGACTGCGCGAAAAGCTCAAATAGCGAGTTGGTGAGTTCGCGCCGGCGATCCAGCGCACGCTGTTCCGCCTCGGTATTTCCCGCGACCCGAAGAAGCAGCTGCAATGCCCGCTGCTCGTGGCACGCGAGCACGACCGCGCCGCGGATCACGTAACGGATCTTTACTTCCGCTGACCCATCGGGCGCCGTCTGAAAAATTTCCTCCAACGGGCCAAGTGCCCGCTCGAGGCACAGTTCGAGCATCTGCTCTTTCGACTCGAAGTGGTGATACAGCGCAGCCTTCGACAACCCGAGCCGGCGCGCGATCATGTCCATCGACGCCGCGTCGTAGCCGCGGGTGGTGAACACCTCGATCACCCCATCAAGCAACGACTCGCGGTCATAGCCGGGTCGCCCGATGCGGCGCGGCGTAGCGGTTGATTTCACGTCCCCATCGTAGGTCATCCGCGCCCCGCCACTTCGTCTGCGACGATTCGGTCGGTCGTGAACGAGCGCCCGCGATACTCCGCCACAATGTGTCCGTTTTGGTCGGTTACCGTGACGTCGTAGATCCCGTTTCGCCCCTGCCTCACCCGCCTGGCCGCTTCCGCCGTGAGGACATCACCGAGGCGGGTTGGGCGAATAAAACTAATCTCTGCACCCGAGGCAACGGTCTGCTCCGCTGTCTCGTTGCACGCATACGCAAACGCGGTATCGGCGAGGGTGAAGACGATCCCGCCGTGAGTGATGTCGAATCCATTGGTCATTTCCTCGCGCACAGTCATGGAGAGAATTGCGCGCCCGGGCTCCAGCAGGTCGATCCGCATCCCGTAGTGCTTCTTCACGCTGTCGAACGCGGCCATGTAGGTCGCGGCCCAGGCGGGATCGGCGGGGGTGTGAACATCGCCTGGATCTGACATGTTGGCGCTCCATCGCACGTCGAAAAAGAAAAACAGCATGCGCCCACTCGAGGCGTTCATGTTAATATACGACATAACCGACCGTTCGGTAAGTATCAGGGAAGGCGCAATGACTGCGGTAATCGACGAGGATGCCCAGCAAGAACGCTTCGATGCGATCATCGAAGCCGATCAACGGATCGAACCCGACGACTGGATGCCCGAGGGCTACCGGCGCACGCTCATTCGTCAGATCTCCCAGCATGCCCACTCCGAGATCATCGGGATGCAGCCCGAAGGCAGCTGGATCACGCGGGCGCCGAGCCTGAAACGTAAAGCAATCCTGATCGCGAAGGTTCAGGACGAGGCCGGGCACGGGCTCTACCTGTACTCAGCTGCGCAAACGCTAGGCATCAGCCGCGAGGAGATGAACGAGCAGCTCCTTGAAGGCCGCGCCCGCTACTCCTCGATCTTCAACTACCACACCCCAACCTGGGCAGACATCGGCGCGATCGGCTGGCTCGTCGATGGGGCCTCGATCGTCAACCAGGTGCCCCTGTGCCGGGCATCGTACGGCCCCTACGGCCG
>CAYVDF010000082.1:0-7500 GCA_964450475.1 uncultured Pseudactinotalea sp. | reverse complement strand
CTCGTGGCACGATAGGAGAATGCTCCAACAGTTAACCCGGTACGTGGCAATTGGCGACTCCTTCACCGAGGGGCTGTGGGATCCTCACCTATCTGCCAACGGTGACGACCTACAGCGCGGCTGGGCCGACCGCCTCGCCGAGACGATCTCGCGCCGGCGCATCGAGCAGGGCTTGGAGCCGCTGGAATACGCGAACCATGCGATCCGCGGCCGGCTGCTCGGGAACATTCTTGAGGAGCAACTCCCCGTGGCGCTTGGTCAAAAGCCCGCACTCATTTCGATCATCGGCGGCGGCAACGATCTTCTGCGCCCTGGCTCCGACCCCGACGTGATGGCGAAGCAGATTGAAACGGCTGTGATCGAGGCCCGCCGCGCGGGCGCGCACGTTCTCCTCGGCACGGGCATGGATCCCATCGCCCTGCCGATCGTGCGCCGCACACGCAACCGGGTCGGGGTGTTTAACTCCCACCTGTGGTCGATCGCGAAAGATCAAGGCGCGGCCGTCGTCGATCTGTGGGGCTTGCACGCTCTCCGGCACGAGGAGATGTGGGCTCACGACCGGATCCACCTCAGCCCGCTCGGGCACCATCGAGTGGCCCAAGCCGCGTTGTTTGCTCTCGGGCTCGAGGTTGATGACCCCGACTGGCGCACCCTGCTCCCCCACGAACCGAAGGAGCGGATCGAGGCACTGAAGGAACAAGGCAAATGGATCGCCGAGGAAGTTGCGCCGTGGGTGGCGCGCCGGGTCAGGCGGAAATCCTCAGGTGATGGGCGCACCGGAAAGTACCGCGAGCCTATCCCCGTGACCCCAGGCGAGTAGCTACTCGCGGCGCAAATTCTTTGACAAGCGCACCGGCGGGTTGTTCGCGATCCACACGCGATTCGAGGCGTTGATCGCGATCGCAACCCACGTGGCCGCCGAGATCTGTTCCGGCGTGAGCACCTCGGCGAGCGCTTCATAGGCTTCGTCCTCAAAGCCGATATCGCCGACGAGCGTGATGATTTCAGCGAGCGTCAGAAGAGCTTCTTCAACGGGCGTGAAGTAGTCCGAATCCTGCCACGCCGTGAGCATGCCGATCCGCTCGGGGCTCTCGCCGTTCTCCAGCGCGATGAACGTGTGCGCCTTGAGGCACGAACCGCAGCCGTTCAGCTGAGAGGCGCGCAGGCGAATGAGTTCCACCATGCGCATGTCGAGGCCTGCTTCGAGAGCCGCGGCAGCCGAATCGGCGCTCATCTGCTCGAGCATTTCTCCCATCGGAGTCTGATTGAATCGCACCCTACGCACGCGCGCCATGTGGAGATCCCTTCGGTGGGTAAAAATAGAACTATGTCCTGATTGAGCGTAACACTGGGGCCAGCGGGCAGCGCGTGCCAGCCCCAGTGCAGCCTGCATCAGACGGGGAGGTAACGGCTCCACCAGTCGAGGATGTGCTCGAATCGCGCTACTCGGTGTTTCGGCGTACCAGAACGCGAAAGCTCGTGCCCCTCACCGGAGAACACGAGGAACTCCGCCGGAACGCCGCGGCGCTTCAAGCCAACAAACCAGCGCTGCCCCTGCTCGATTGGGCAGCGCCAGTCCTCCTCGGAGTGGATGACGAGGGTGGGCGTAGAGACCTTGTCGATGTGCGACATCGGGTTCTGCGCGCGCACCGCGTCCTCATCTTCACCGAGGTACTGACTGCCAAAGAACCAGCCAATATCTGAGGAGCCCTCGAAGGAAAACGCATCGAGGAAGCCGCGCTCAACGATCGCGCCCTTCCAGCGGTCGGTTTGGGTGGTGAGCCAGCCAGTCATGTACCCGCCATACGACCCGCCAAGTACCCCAACGCGCTCGCCGTCAAGATCCCCGTGCTGCGCGAGCACGCCGTCGAGGAACGTCAAAATGTCCTGGGCATCGAGGGTGCCCCAGACGCCGGTGATGGCGCGGCCGTGCGCGCGGCCGTACGAGGAGGAGCCGCGCGGGTTGCAGAAAACCACCGCGTATCCGGCGGCCGTATACACCTGCACTTCGTCGAAGAACGCTGGTGTGTATGCGGCGTGCGGGCCGCCGTGAATGAGCAGCAGCACGGGGTGCGGCCCCTCGCCCTTCGGGGTCGTTACCCAGCCGTGCACGGGGTAGCCGTCCTCGCCCGTGATGACGACCTCCTCGGGTTCAAACACCCCCGCCTCGTCCACGAGGCGCGCCGAGAGGTTCGTGATTTGTGACGGCGCATCGCCGCTCAACGTATAGACCTCACCGATGCTTGTGGCGGTTGCGGCGACGGCGAGCATCGTCTCTCCTGCGACGTCGAGCCCAGAGAGCACGACGGGGCCATCAAAGATCGGGGTGATCTGCCCGTGCGCGAACTTCACGAGTTCGACGGTGCCGCGGTTTTCCCGCGAGATGTAGACGCCATCGTCGGTGGCGGCAAACGCCGTGGAGGTGAGCGATTCGACGTTGTGGTCGGTGTGCACCTCGAAGTCGGCGAGCGTGTTGCCCTCGAGTCGGGCGGACGCGAGGGTGCCCATGCCGCCGATGAAGTCCATTTCGTCGGGGCCGAGGTCGGCTACGAGGAGCCAAAGATCCGTGCCGGTCGAGGACACCGCGAGAGGAGTCCACACCCCGTTCGCAGCATCGCCGCCGATCGCGGGGAACTCCACCACGGAAACCTCGGCATCGGGGGTGATGCGCACGAGATCGTCAGCGAGGGCGTTACGGCGCGAGCGGATCGCGAGGAGGTCATCGCCGTGCCACTCGATCGCACTAATCGCATCATCGAAAGTGAGCTGGGTCGGCTCTGTGCCGATGCCCTCGAGCGAGGGCTTCTTCACATCGTCGGCTTTGGCTACCTCAGCGGTTGGATCGGTCGCGATCGCCTTTGCGACGTCAATAACGAACACCTGGGTCGGGCGGTCGAGGTAGAAGCCTTTGCCGTCGAGCCGGTAGGTGAAATCGGTAATGTGCCGTGGCGGTTCTTGGCCGGGCTTGACCTTCTCATCAGTGCCGTAGCGGCCCTCTTCGGGAACCGCGGCCAGGTAGGCAAGCTTCGTGCCGTTGAAGGCTAGGCCTCCCTCTACGCCAAGGTGGTGGTCGGTGATGACGATTGGCTCAGATACGAGACCCGCGGCGTTGACGCGGGCAACAGCGACCTGCGGCTTGCCATCGACGCCGCGGAGGAATGCGAGCCACGTGCCGTCGGCAGAAATGACCGGAGCGGAGTCCTTCTCCCCGAACGTCAGCGGCGTAAGATCGCCGGTAGCGGGGTCGAGGCGCCACAGCCTACTGACGTAGGTGTCGGCGTCGATATCGGGGCGGGTGATTGCCAGTGCTGCCCATGCGCCGGAAGGGTGTGAGGCGGGGGTTCCTGGTTGCCGGTAGAGGCCAATGTCGTGAGGTTTCATAGGCCTTAGCCTACCGACCTCTCAGCGCCTCGAATGCGCGCGCTTAGCCCTCGAATGCAGCGCTCATGCACCGCATTGCGGCGAGGGTTTTCGGCACCCCGATGTAGGGCATGAGGTGCACGAAACACTCGGCGACCTCTTCCTTGCTCATGCCAGCAACCTCAACGGCGGTGCGGATGTGCCCAGTGAGCTGGGGTTCGGTTCCACCCATCGCGGCAAGCGCCGCCATGTTGAGCATCTGACGATCGCGCAGCTCCAGACCCTCACGTTGGTACGTGCCACCGAACACAGCCTCAACGACCCAGTCGGACGCTCCAGGGGCGAACTCATCCAGTTGCGCTTTCCACGCCGCTGCCGATTCAGGGCTCTGCGTTTCGGCGACGAACTCATCGCCCTTTTGTCTGCTCAGTTCCACGGTCTCTCCTCGCGTTGCCAGGCGGGTGTTACGTGGCCGAGGGTATCAGGACGCCGCTGCGGTTTCCGCGTGATGAATGGAGCCACCTAAGAGACTCGAACTCTTGACCTACTGTTTACAAGACAGTTGCTCTACCAACTGAGCTAAGGTGGCGTTTTCCCGGACTTTCACCGGGCCAGTGAGCATTCTACATGAACCCCCGCTGGGTCTTTGGCCGATCGCCTCAGCCGTTAATTTCCTCGCGAAGCGAGCCCGGTACGCTCCAGTCAAAGTCCCGGAACTTCCCATCGAAAGCAACCGAGGGTGTGTGCGTCATCCCATCACGGCTCGCCTGCGCACGGGCAGCGTTGATCCATTCCGTGTATGTGCCCTCAGAGAACTTCGCAATGGTCTCGGCACCGACGCCGACGCTGGCAGCGACCTCACCGATCTGCTCGTTCGTCAAGCCCTCACCGCCGGGCTGGTTCGTAAACAGCGCTTCCATAAAGTCGAGCGCCTTGGCGGGCTCGTTCTCCACAACCTCGAGGAAGGCGTTCGCAGCGCGGGTCGCGTATCCCGTGGCGTCAGGCGTGCGGTCGAGAATGTTGACGGGGTGGTAGGTGATGTTTGCCGTGCCCTCGGTAATCATCGCGCGGATGTCCGCAGCGTGAACCTGGTCGAATCCAGCACACGCCGGGCACTGGAAGTCAGCGTAAATATCCGCCTTGGGGGCGCCCTCGTTCACCACGCCCGGCAGCGCGTCCGGGCCGCCGAAGGTGATGCCGCCGTTGTCTAGGGCGACGGCGGGGGTCTCCCCGTCGAAGTCCGTGAGCAGAGTCTTTTGCGACTCCTTCACGAGCATGTAGCCAACTCCGACGATCGCGAGGATCGCCACCACAATCAAACCAATGAGAATGTTCCGGGTGCGGTTTCCGCCCGCAGACTGCTTCGCGAGGCGTTCGGCTTCGATCCGAGCTGCTTCGCGCGCACTCATCTTTTTAGACATAGAAATACTTCCTCGACGGTCACAGGTCAGGTGGATGGAAAGTTCTTGGTGGATTTGTGACGGCGTAGCTCAGGTCTGCCGGCTACTCCTGCCTTCCGTATGGCCACGCCGAGGCGCGCGCACACGAAAATTAAATTCACCAGCCTAGGATACGCCGAATAAATCGATATCGGGTGGCGTAGGTAAGGGATCCCACACCACCTCGCCACTCGCGACCGCGACCATCGCCACGATAACGATCGCGGCGGCCACGAGCCACACGCCGGTCGCGGCTCCTCCTCCAACACCGAGGATGAGGCGGGTGCCCTCTCGGGCATCGGCCGAGGGCGGGGTCCACCAGAACACCGCGGCGAGGACTCCGATTGCGACTGGTGCCCCGAGGAGCGGGTTCGCCTGGGAGGCACCGATCCACGCGAGCCCTCCAAGGAAGAGGCCAAGCACGAGACCAAACAAGGAACTGAGCACCCCGCGCACGAGGTGAATAGGGCTCGCAAGGAGAAGCAGCGCGACGTCGCGTCGCCGGTGCCCGTACCACGTGCGCCGCTTGCGCAGTTCCTTCCCCGCCGACCCGAGGGTCGAGCCGAGGAGCACTCCAGCGGCAAAAATAATAATTGCCCACCCCGGCCAGCGCACGGCCACGGCGACGAGTGCCGCCCATATCGCGAACGTCGAGAGCGTGCGCGGCGGAGGCGGCGTCGTGCCAGCAACGGGAGCAGGTGTGGGAATCGCGGGCCACGACGATACGACGTCTTGGCGCCCATGCGGATCCACCCCGTAATTTGCCGCGGGGTATCCCGACACGGCTGCTACCGCTGGCGGTGCGGGCACCGCGGGAGGGTAGGACTGAGGCATCGCCGTCGTGGGTGGCATGGCAGAGGTACGCGGCGGGCCTTGGGGAGCCGGCGGCATCGGCGGATGCGTCGGCGGATATGACGGCGGCGGTGGGGCCGGCTCGAACTGTGGCACGGGGCCACCACTCGCGGCCGCGTCAATAACGGCGATGACCTGAGCCGGGGCAAGGCGGGCACGCGGGTCGGGTGCAAGCGCGCGGGTCAGCGCATCGCCGATGACGGGGGTGACGCCGTCGACATCGACCATCCCCGCCTGCGCGCGCTGGAGCGTCGCCGGCACCGAGCCACCACCAAACGGGGCGCGGCCGGTCGCGGCAAAAACCAACAGCGCGGCCCAGCCCCACCAGTCCCCGAGTTCATCGGGGTCGGCACCGGCAAGAACAACTGGGTCAACATACCCCGGCGTACCGGTCACGAGTCCGGTTTGGGTCAGGCGCGGGTCGTCGAGCACCTGAGAGATCCCAAAGTCGATGAGCACCGGACCCTCGTCGGTGAGCATAACGTTGCCCGGTTTGAGGTCGCGGTGCACAACGCCTGCACGGTGAATTTCGGTGAGAGCGGCAGCGAGCCCGGTCGCGAGGTCAGCAAGCTCGGCATCGTCGAGCGGGCCGTGGCGGGCAACAGAATCGGCGAGATCTTCGCCGTCAATAAGCTCGGTCACGATGAACGCTTGGGTTGCATCGAGCTCGGCGTCGAGCACTTGAGCGACCCGCGCGCCTTTGACGCGGTGGAGGGTGGCGACTTCGCGGCGCAGACGCGTGCGCACATCGAGATCTGCCGCGAGCCCTGCGTGAAGCACTTTGATCGCGACCTTGCGACCATCGGCGTCGAGTCCGGCATACACCGTGCCCATGCCGCCCGATCCCAAAACATCGTGGATCGAGTATCCGGGGATCTCCGGAAGCGGCGCGGGGTGGTCGTTCATCACCGCTAACGCTACCCTCTTGGGCGCTCACGCGCCGATGGCGGGGTGGTCCGTCTCACGGTTTCTGCCGGCTTGCGCGACTAAGGTGGAGACATGAAGAAGCACACTTTTGTGGTGGTCGCGAACCGGCTGCCCGTCAATGCGATCTATGACTATGACGGCGGTGTAACGTTCGAGCGCGCACCCGGTGGGCTCGTGACGGCCCTCGCCCCGATGATGAGCACCGAGGGCGGCGCGTGGGTCGGCTGGGCCGGGAGCCCGGACGCCGATTTCGCGCCGTTTTATGACGACGGGATCGACATGGTGCCCGTGCCGCTCAGCGCCTCCGAAGTCGAGACCTACTACGAAGGCTTCTCCAACGCGACCCTGTGGCCGCTGTATCACGACGTCATCGTCGACCCCGTGTACCACCGACACTGGTGGACCTCCTACCGCGAGGTGAACAAACGATTCGCGGGTGCCGCGGCCGAGGCCGCTGCCGAGGGCGCGACCGTGTGGGTGCACGATTACCAACTCCAACTGGTGCCGCACTACCTGCGCCAGGCTCGCCCCGATTTGAAGATCGGCTTCTTCCTTCACATTCCCTTCCCCCCGCGGGAACTCTTCGGCCAGCTTGCGTGGCGCCGCGAGATCCTCGACGGCCTGCTCGGGGCGGATCTCATTGGTTTCCAGCGCGAGGGCGATGCCGATAACTTCCTTCGCTCGGTGCGCCAGTACGCTGGGTTCACCCCACGCGGCAAGACGGTGGCGCTGCCTGAGGAGGGTCGCACGGTTCGCGCCGGGGCGTTCCCGATCTCGCTCGATTCGCGCGAGTTTAACGCGCTCGCGAGCTCCCGCCCCATCCTTGGCCGCGCTCGCCAGATCCGCCGCGACCTTGGGGATCCGGAGAAAATTCTTCTCGGCGTTGACCGCCTCGACTACACCAAGGGCATCCGGCATCGCT
>CAYVDF010000081.1:1490-7676 GCA_964450475.1 uncultured Pseudactinotalea sp. | reverse complement strand
CAGTTCATCCGCCAGGACGGCCCCACCGCCCACTTCACCAAGCGCGGCACCCCGACGATGGGCGGGGTCGTCATGATCCTCGCTGCCATCCTCGGCATGGGCGCGGCCTTCTATGTCGCTGGCCGGCTTCCCTCAGCGTCAGTGTGGCTCGCACTCTTCCTCACCGTGGGACTCGGGTTTGTCGGGTTCCTCGATGACTTCATGAAAATTTCTCAGCAGCGCTCCCTCGGTTTGAAGGCACGGTGGAAGATTGTTGGTCAAGGAGCCGTCGGAATCACGTTCTCGGTGCTAGCGCTGCAGTTCCCGAACGCCCGCTTCCGAACGCCAGCCTCGACCCACATCTCGTTCACCCGGGACCTCAGCCTTGACCTCGCCGCCTGGGGAATTGGCATTGGGCTTGTGCTGTTTGTGCTGTGGTCAAACTTCCTGATCACGGCATGGTCAAATGCGGTTAACCTCACCGACGGCCTCGATGGGCTCGCCACCGGCGCGAGCATGCTCGCGTTTGGTGCGTACGTGTTCATTGCGATGTGGCAGGCCGAGCAAAGTTGCCAGGTGCTCAGCCAAGTGGGAACGGGGTGTTACGAGATCAGAGACCCCCAAGACCTGTCGATCTTCGCCGCCGCTTTCGTTGGAGCACTCCTTGGGTTCCTGTGGTGGAACGCCTCCCCGGCGCAAATCTTCATGGGTGACACCGGCGCGCTCGCCCTCGGTGGTGCCTTCGCTGCGCTGTCGATTCTCACGCGCACCCAATTCCTTGCCGCGATCCTCGGTGGGCTCTTCGTGCTCGTTGTTCTCTCCGACGTCATCCAAATTGGGTCGTTCAAACTCACGGGTAAACGGGTGTTCAAGATGGCGCCGCTGCATCACCATTTCGAGTTATCCGGCTGGAAGGAAGTCACGATTGTCATCCGCTTTTGGATCATTGCTGCCCTGTTCGTGGCCGCTGGGGTGGCGATCTTCTACGCCGAGTGGTTCACGCGATGACCCGTTGGGCTACCCGGCGCGGCGAACACCTCGGCACTGAGGTCTTCGCCGGCGCACGGGTTATCGTCGCCGGCTGGGGTGTCACGGGCAGGTCGTCCACGCGCGTCCTCGCCGACCTTGGCGCTGACGTCATCGTGCTCAATGGCACCGACATCACCGACGACCTGCCCGCCGGCGTGTGCGCGATCGTTGACACCGACCCTCAGGAGCTCGCCCAGCGTGCCTCAGAATACTCCACCGATCTCCTCATCGCCTCACCTGGATGGCCACCGCACCACCCCGTTCTAGCGTCGTGGGAAGGACCCATCTGGTCCGATATTGAATTTGCGTGGCACGTGTGCGACCCGGCTACGCGTTGGATCGCCGTCACCGGCACGAACGGCAAGACGACGACGATTGGAATGGTCGGCTCGATCCTCGCTGCCGCCGGACGCAACTACCGCGTCGTCGGCAACATAGGTGTGCCGATCGTGCAGGCCGTATGGGAGGCCCGCGACAATCCGCTCGACAACCTCGCCGTCGAACTGTCTAGCTTCCAACTCCACAACATTCACTCCATCACGCCGGTGTCGGCCGTCGTCCTCAATCTCGCCGATGACCACATCGATTGGCACGGCTCATTCGAGGCGTACTCCGCCGCGAAGGCAAAGGTGTACGAGGGCGTGCGCGCTGCGTGCATCTACAACGTGAACGTGCAGGCAACGCGCGCCATGGTGGAAAACGCCGATGTCACCGAAGGGGCGCGCGCCGTTGGCTTCACGCTCGGCACGCCAGGTCTCAGCGAGCTCGGGATCGTGGAGGATTCCCTCGTCGATCGGGCGTTCATCCCAAATCGGCGCACGCATGGCCAGGTCTTCGCTGACGCCTCCACCCTCGCGCACCTCGCCGGCCCAGGAGGGATGGCTCCCCATGTCGTCGCGAATGCTCTCGCCGCGGCCGGGCTCACTCTTGCCGACGACGTCACCCATGAGGAAGTACAACGCGGACTCGCCCAGTTCCGAGGGGAGCGCCACCGCATGGAACACGTCGGTGACGTCGACGGCGTGTACTTCGTTAACGACTCCAAGGCGACGAACGCTCACGCAGCGGCCGCATCGCTCGATGCGATGGATGAGGGGCGCACCGTGTGGATTCTCGGGGGCCTCGCCAAAGGCGCCAAACTTGATGGACTCGTCGAGAAATATGTCGGCAAACTGCGCGCCGCGGTGATCATTGGGGTCGATCCGGAGCCATTTTCGGGAGCGATTGCCCGACACGCGCCGCAGATAGAGTGCGAAATCATCGACTCGGGTCACGATGAGATCATGACCGTTGCCGTCGAGACCGCGCGTCGCCTGGCTAAGCCCGGCGATACGGTGCTGCTCGCGCCCGCTGGCGCGTCGATGGATCAGTTCAAGAACTACGAAACCAGGGGAGACGCATTTGTGACGGCCGTTGAGCGCCTGAAGGCGGAACGGTCATGACCCTGGCCCCCGAACACAAGCCAACTCGGCGCAAGCCCCCAGCGCCGCGTTCGGGCGCGGCACGTCCGCCTGCCGCGGCGCCTGCGCGCCCCGCCGCTCTGAAGGTGTCCAAGCGGGCAGCCAAGCCTTCCCCAAAACCCGCACCCAAGACGGCTGCGCCAACGACAACGACGAAACGCCCAACACCAGGGGGCATCTGGGATTCGCCGACGACGAGCTACTACCTCATCACGGGCGTCACGGTGCTGCTCATCGCACTCGGGCTCGTCATGGTGCTCTCGGCCTCCACTGTGTACTCACTTCGGGAGACTGGCGGGCAGTCGACGATGTCGTGGTTCACGAACCAAGCAAAGTTCGCGCTGCTGGCGATCCCGGGCGCGGTCGCCGTCGCCTACCTCCCACTGCGGGTTTTAAAGGTCCTCGCCTGGCCAGCGATGCTCGGCAGCCTCGGGCTCCTTGGCCTCGGGTTGATGCCGCAGTTCCGGGTCGAAGCCGGCGGCAACGAGGCATGGATCTATATCGCCGGTCAATCGTTGCAGCCGGGTGAATTCGCCAAACTTGGACTCGCCCTGTGGCTTGGGCTTGTGCTCGGCAGCAAGCAGGACAAGCTCGACAAACTCCGGCACCTCATCTTCCCCGCTGGCGTCGGGATTGCCCTCGTCATCGCCGGGGTGCTCCACACGAAAGATTTCGGCACCGCCCTCATCTTCTTCATCCTCGTCGGCGGGGCGCTGTGGATCGCGGGCGTGCCGCTCATCATGTTTCTTGTTGCAGCGATGGGCGCTGCGGGGCTCGGGGCGTTTTTCGTCATGAGCTCGGACAACCGCCTCGCGCGCGTCGCCCAATTCCTCGGCAAAGGAACCCCCGACCCGCTCGGACTTGACTTCCAGCCCACGCGCGCCCTCCAAGGCCTTGGCACCGGCGGGTGGTCCGGCGTGGGCCTCGGCTCCTCGCGCGTCAAATGGCTCTATCTACCCGAGGCGCACAACGACTACATCTTCGCGATCATCGGCGAAGAACTCGGCCTCGCCGGCTCCCTCGTCGTGCTGGGGCTCTTCCTCGCGCTCGCCTACGGCATGCTCCGCGTCATCCGGCGCCACCCCGACCCGTTCGTCAAGATCGCCACGGCCGGCATCGGTGCGTGGATCATCGGCCAGGCCCTCGTGAACATCGCGGTAACGCTCAAACTCTTCCCCGTGCTCGGCGTCCCCTTGCCGCTTATCTCCGCCGGGGGCTCCTCACTCATCAGCACGATCCTCGCGCTCGGGTTCGTCATCGGCTTCGCCCGCACCGAACCCGGCTGCCGGGAGGCACTCCAATCGCGAAACTTCCGCTTCCGACCCTCGGTCGCGGTCCTCGCACCGAGGCAAAGCCGTGGCAAATAGTTCCTCCCGCCCTCGCGTCATTCTCGCCGGTGGTGGCTCGGCAGGGCACGTCAACCCGCTGTTGGCCACCGCTGCGCACCTCGACGCCGACATCACCGTCCTCGGTACCGCCGAGGGTCTTGAAGCCGACCTCGTGCCCGCCGCTGGCTACGATCTTCGGACTCTGCCGAAAGTGCCGTTCCCTAGGCGCCCCGGCCGCGCGATGCTCGCCTTTCCGGGTAACTGGCGCCGCGCCATGGCTGCGGCGCGTGAGGTATTGACGACGCCGAAGCTCGCCGATGTCGTCGTCGGTTACGGCGGGTACGTCTCAACTCCAGCGTACCTGGCAGCTCGCCGCCTCGGGATTCCCGTCGTTATTCACGAACAAAACGCTCGCCCGGGCCTCGCGAACCGACTTGGTGCTCGCTTCGCCGAGGTTGTTGCGTTGACGTTCCCCTCAACGCCACTCGCCGGTCGGGGGCGTACCGTGACTGTCGGCCTCCCGCTCCGCCCCGCGATCGCCGACCTCGCTCGGGTCCGCGCCGCCGATGCTACGGCAGCTCGGAGAGCTGGGGCCGCGGCGCTGGGTCTCGATCCGAACCGGCTCACGCTCCTTGTCACGGGCGGCTCACTCGGCGCGCAAAAACTCAACGAGACTGTGCCCGAGGTCGCGAATGAAATCATTGCGACCGGTGCCCAGGTCATTCACCTCAGTGGCAACGGCAAACTGTTCGACAGCCCCGCACCGGGGGAGTACCACGTGCGCGAGTACCTCGTGGAGATGGAACACGCCCTAGCATGCGCAGACCTCGTCATCGGCCGCGCTGGTGCCGGCATGGTCGCTGAGCTCAGCGCGCTTGGCATCCCTGCGATCTATGTGCCGTTCCCGATCGGAAACGGCGAACAGCGGCTCAACGCACACGACGTTGTTACCGCAGGGGGTGGGATCCTCGTCGAAGATCGCAACTTCACTCCCGCATGGCTTCGAGAGCATGCGATCCCGCTGCTGCAGGATCGCGCGCGTCTAGAAGAGATGGCCGAGCGGGCCGGACGCACCGGCGTTGTCGATGCGGCTGAGCGCCTCGCTAACATCGTGATGGAGGTTTCGCAATGATCGTTCATTTCATCGCAATCGGAGGCTCAGGCATGAGCGCCGTAGCCGAACTCCTCATCGACGCCGGGCACACCGTTCAAGGCTCGGATCAGGCCCACTCCTACACACTCGACCACCTCCGCGACCGCGGCGCCACCGTCTACGTCGGACACGACGCGGCACACATCGAGGGGGCCGACCTCGTCGTCGTCTCCTCCGCAATCCGCGACTCCAACGTCGAACTCGCCGCGGCCAGAGCGGCGGGAATCCCGGTCATCCACCGCTCCCAGGGGCTCGTGCTCGCCGCGGGAGATCGCCCCTTCATCGCGGTCGCTGGATCCCACGGCAAGACAACGACCTCGGGCATGCTCGCGATGGCGCTGACGAAAGCAGGTCTCGACCCCAGCTTCGCGCTCGGTTCCGTTGTCGAAGGTCTTGGGGTACGCGCGCACCTCGCAACTGGTCCGTTTGTCGCCGAAGCCGACGAATCTGACGGCTCATTCCTCAACTACTCCACCCGCGTCGCTCTGGTCACCAACGTCGAACCCGACCACCTGTTTCACTACGGCAGCGTCGAAGCAGTCGAGCAGGCGTTTGTCGACTTCTCGGAAAATATTATTGACGGCGGTCTCCTCGTCGCGTGCGCGGATGATGACGGTTCGTGGCGCCTCGCCGAGGCAGCACGAGCCGCCGGTACTCGCGTACGCACCTACGGCACGGAGCTGCGTTCCGACGTACGCATCGAGGTCACCGACTCGACTCCGGTCTCGAGCGAGGCGCTGATCCACGCCGACGGCAGCGCCTATCCGCTCACGTTGCACGTGCCTGGTCTGCACAACCTCCTCAACGCCGTAGGGGCGTGGTGCGTTGGGGTGGATTTTGGGGTCGAGCCCGCGGCGATGGCCGAGGCTCTCGGCAGCTTCGCAGGCACGAAGCGCCGATTCGAAACGATCGGAATCGAAGACGGGGTGCGCGTCGTCGACGATTACGCCCACCACCCGACCGAGGTTGAAGCAGTTCTTGGAATGGCTCGCCAAACCGCCGGCGAGGGTCGGGTCATCATGGTGTTCCAACCGCACCTGTATTCACGCACCCGCGACTTCGCCGAAGAATTCGGTGAGGCGCTCTCACTCGCCGATGAGGTCGTGCTCCTGCCAATTGACGGCGCGCGCGAAGACCCCGTCGACGGGGTCACCTCCGCACTCATCGAACCCCACGTCCGCACCTCGCTCACGAGCGTTGACGGCGCTGAAGCCGACGGCAATAAACCCGCCGGAAC
>CAYVDF010000081.1:0-1390 GCA_964450475.1 uncultured Pseudactinotalea sp. | reverse complement strand
GATATTCCGGCCCCCGAGAGCGCCGTCTCGCTGCGACTACGCGAACGCCTCGCAGAACTTCGAGGTGCCCGCCGCCGCGCGCGCCTGCGCACGCTCGGTATCGTCGGGGGAGCCGTCGCTCTCGTCCTCCTGCTCGCGTGGGTCGTCGTATTCTCCCCGTTGCTCGCGTTCAAGCTGGATGAGCTTTCGGTCCAGGGCACGTCGGAGTACGTCACGAAGGCGGACGTCAGCGCAATCATGGCCGCACATGATGGCACCCCGCTGCTGCGACTTGATACGCGAGGGATCGCTAGCGAACTCGCGGAAAAGCACGCCGTCAAGAATGTTGAATTTGAACGCGAGTGGCCATCGGGTGTGACGGTAAAGATCACGCCAAGGGAGGCGGTCGCGGCAACCCCGACAAAGGGCGGTTTCCGGGTGCTTGATGGGGAAGGGGTTGAGCTTGCGACGGTGACTGAACCGGTCGCTGGGCTGCCCGTCATCAAACTCACCGATTCCGATGATCAACTCGCGGACTCGATCGTCGCGGTGCTTCACGTGATGGATGCGCTCCCGCCGCAGATCCGTGAACGGGTCACCGATGTTGGTGCACGCACGGCGAGCGATGTGCACTTCACGCTCGATAACGGTGCGAAGGTTATCTGGGGCAGCGATGAAGACTCGGAGTTAAAGGCCGAGGTGCTCGAAATGCTGCTCGAGCAACCAGCGAAGATCTATAACATCACAACCCCGCTGACACCAATCACGTCCTAATCCCGACACGCCGAGGCAGCTTGATCCCCGATTAGGCGAGTGCCCTTTAACGTCATGGTGCAAGAAAATGGCCAAACTTTAAGCCTCAAGTAGAGGTTAAGGGTTAACGACGAGAGGGATCGACGTGGCGGCACCCCAGAACTACCTAGCGGTCATCAAGGTCGTAGGAGTCGGCGGCGGCGGAGTTAACGCCGTCAACCGAATGATCGAAGTGGGCCTGAAAGGCGTGGAGTTCATTGCGGTGAACACCGACGCACAGGCGCTGCTCATGTCCGATGCGGACGTCAAACTCGACGTCGGCCGCGAAATTACCCGTGGCCTTGGCGCCGGTGCTGACCCCGAGGTCGGCCGCCGTGCAGCCGAGGATCACACCCAAGAGATTGAAGAAGTGCTGCGCGGAGCCGACATGGTGTTCGTCACCGCCGGTGAGGGTGGCGGCACCGGCACCGGTGGCGCCCCCGTCGTCGCGAAGATCGCCCGCTCACTCGGCGCGCTCACCATTGGCGTCGTCACCCGCCCGTTCACCTTCGAAGGCCGCCGCCGCGCCACGCAGGCCGAAGCAGGCATCGATGCGCTGCGCGAAGAAGTTGACACCCTCATCGTCATCCCTAACGACCGCCTGCTGTCGCTCTCCGAC
>CAYVDF010000080.1:0-7689 GCA_964450475.1 uncultured Pseudactinotalea sp. | reverse complement strand
CGAAATCTGCGCCTTGAAGTGTTTGCTTATAGTGTTCGGCCAAGTCTTCATTTGATGCGATCGCAGCATTTTCGATCGCATCCCACATGTCTCGCGAAGACCTTGATTTCACGTGATCACCCGTCACCTGGTCGAGATGATGATATCTGCCTGCTGCTGCGTAGTTCCGGAACGCAGTGATGGCTGCCGCCCATACCGGATCACCGTCGATGGTGCATATCCAGCTTTCCAGAAGGCTCTGGTGTTCCCACTCGTTAACGGCTAACGCATCCTTTACTGTCAAGCGTAGGCGTGCGTCCATCTCATCGAGTGCGTGGCCCCACCCTGCACGAGTACTTCCCATCTGTTCTGGCCACCCGTCTCCTCGTGAAACTGAAGCCGCACCTAGAGCGAGTTTCATGAGACGTTCAATTCCGATCGAATAGGTCGCAAACACCGCATCAATATCACGCTCAAGCTCGCCCTCTTGGCGAAGAAGTCCGTCTGCGGTAGCAAGAACCCGTCTCGCAGACGTGACCTCGGGTAGCAGCCCATTAAGCCACTGTTGGCTCGTAAATTTCGATCCTTGTCGCATGAGCTAAACCCTACCGATGGTGGCAACAAGGATTCTTCCAAGCTCTCCAGGTCATCACGAGCAGGCTGATCTTGATTTTATGTGTCAGGCATGGCACGAATGACGCACCTTTCGAGTATGAGAACTCAGGTCTTTGAATCCGCACGAAATGAACTCCCACTTGTCGACCTGCCGCTGGCGGTCGTCACCGTGGGAGAAATGGGCGCGGTCAGCGCCACGTTCGACGGTATTGAGGTTCCACCTCCGATCTATGCAGAACATTGGAGTCGCACACAGTTCGGTGAGCTGCTGGACACGCTCACAATGCAGCGCAGTCGCCCGATACGACTTGAGGTACGCGAAAGCGACGGGAGTGTCTACACGGAGATCATCCACGCCGGGCGCGGCACTGCTGAGGCAACTGACGTAGCGCCACAGCCCGCTGCGCAGCCGGACTCTCGACGAGCACGGCGAAGTCGACAACCACGACTCGTCGAGATCACCGGTGACGGGTTCGTTCAAGGTGAGGACGTTCTTGTTGCGATTCCGATGAGCACCGCAGAGGGTGATGCTTCCGGCATCGCTCGTGCAGTGATCGACCTCGACCAGATCCTGAGCCAGGCACGCGAGGTGGCCCTCATTGGGTACGCCTCGGGGCACATCGTTACTGAGCAGCTCCGATGAGTAGGCCAGGGCGGCAGTCCGGTTCGCTAGGCGACGAGATGACCAACATCCTGATCGCTGCGCTCATCGGTGCGTTCGGGCTCACGCTCGTACTTCGTGCTGCAGGTTCGGTCGCTGCCTTTCTCGCTGGAGTGAGCCAGCCCAGTGAAGGGATTGCGGGCGGAATCGGTGTCCTGTTTGATCCCACCGACCCTGGCCGCGCACTCGGTACCGAAGAATTGAACCCGTTCGTGTATTGGCT
Organism: uncultured Pseudactinotalea sp.; assembly: GCA_964450475.1. Lineage (GTDB taxonomy): Bacteria > Actinomycetota > Actinomycetes > Actinomycetales > Beutenbergiaceae > HY158. Next base: position 6,211 of record CAYVDF010000080.1, on the reverse strand, counting down.
GGTTGCGGGGGCGATGCTCAGCATCCTCGTCGTTGTAATCATGTGGGCCTGGAGTCGGTGGCGACGGCACTCGCGGAAGGTCGACACTGACCCACGCAGACTCCCGGGTACAGCAACAGGACATGAGGTTCAGGCCATCGCATCGTCAAAAGCCTTGCTTCGACGAGCTGGCACGCTCCGTCCATCACTAGAGAAGCCAGGGTCCGCTGATGTTGGGTACCGGCTCGGCCAATCCCGCGGCAAGGACGTGTGGGCAAGCGTCGAAGACTCGATCCTGCTCATCGGCCCGCCGCGTTCTGGTAAGGGCCTGCACATAGTGATCCCGGCGATCCTTGATGCGCCGGGTGCGGTCGTGACGACCTCCACTCGTCCCGACAATCTGACCGCGACGTTGCGCGCACGAATGCGAATCGGCCCGGTCATGGTCTTTGATCCGCAGCATCTTGCAGAGGGCGTACCTGCGGGGCTGCGCTGGTCTCCGATTCGTGGGTGCGAGGATCCGCTCACTGCGATGATTCGCGCGGCCGGTCTTGCCTCGGCCACGGGACTTGCCGACGGGGGCGTCGATGGCGGCGGGTTTTGGGAAGGCAAGACTCGTGTCGCACTGCAAGCGATGCTGCATGCCGCGGCACTCGACAATCGCACACCCGCCGAACTCTTCCGCTGGACGCTCGATCCATCAGCCGCTGCCGACGCGGTTGCCATCTTGAACGCTTCACCTCGTGCTGCGACCGGCTGGTCGGAGGGGCTTGAAGCGATGATCGAGACCGATCCACGCACCCGTGACTCGATTTGGCAGGGTGTCTCACTCGCACTCGCCGCTCTCGCCGACCCTCGTGTGCTCGATGCGGTGAGCCCCGGCCCAAATGAAGCCTTCGACCCGGAAGCGTTCATTCGCGACAAAGGCACCCTGTATCTACTTGCAACCGGCGCAGGTGCGGGAAACAGCGCGGCGCTTGTTGCAGCGTTCGTCGAGGACCTTGTCGAAACCGCCCGCCGCATGGCAGCTCGATCCCCCGGAGCACGACTCGACCCACCCATGCTGCTCGCGCTCGATGAAATCGGCAACCTAGCACCACTACCGTCACTGCCGACTCTCATGGCAGAGGGCGGAGGTACTGGAATCACGACGATGCCGGTGCTGCAGTCACTCGCGCAGGCCCGCGATAAGTGGAGCGAGGATCAAGCCGCCGCGATCTGGGACGCGAGCATCGCAAAGATCATCCTCGGCGGCGCCTCGAACTCGCGAGACTTGCAAGACCTCTCTACCTTGATCGGTGAACGCGACGAATTCACCGACTCGGTCACGCTCGGAGACCACGGATCACGCTCCAGTCAGCGCTCCGTGCGCCGAGTGCCGATCATGCCACCCGATCGCATCCGAACAATTCCGTTCGGCACAGGCGTCGTGCTGCTGCGTTCAGCTCCGCCGATCATTGTCGATCTGCTGCCCTGGCCAAAACGCTCTGACGCATCGTCGCTCAAGCGCGAACGCAGCGAGATCGAAACACTGCTCGAAAACCGGCCCGGCAACGAGTAGGTAATGGCACGACAGCGCGGGATCGTCCGCGCACCTGACTGATACAGCGACCAAGCATTCCGGTCGCCCCAACAGTCAGGAGATTGATCATGTCGATCCACACGCAAGAGTCAGTCTCGGGCTTCGTTGCCACGGACCCGAAACTCACCACCTCGTCGAACGGGGATTCTCGCTTGTACTTTCGTTTCGGGCAGGAGCATTTTCGACGCGAGGACGACGGCAGCTTCACTCAGACCGATACGACCTACCATCACCTCGTGGTGTTTGGGCGAACAGCAGAACACGTGAACGAAAGGTTCAGTAAAGGCGACAACTTCATTGCCGAAGGCTATTCGCATGAGTACAGCTTCGAGCGTGATGACCAGAAGGTTGAAGGCGAAGAATTCGTCGCCAAGCGCATCGGTCATGACACAGCGCGCACGCGGTACGAAGTTGACCGAGCAACCCGGCCAGCCGGGCGGGAAGCAGTGGGCCGAGAGCCGAATCGTGCGTTCGATTCCCCTAGGCAGCGACCGAGCAATGACGCTCCGGTGCTCGGCCGCTGAGAATCGGGAGAGGCACAATGATGAACGACCGCAACGTTCCCGAGGGCGCCTTCGACGACCCGTCGGCGCCCAGCTTTGGGCCAGAACCAGTCGCCGGACCGCCACACCCGATCAACTGGAACCTACTCACAGCCCACGACCTTGAGCAAGAGTTGCTAGAACTCAATCGTTGGGTCAACTGGCTGCGACAGGAGTATGGCCTGCCTGCATCGGAGGTTCCGCCACTTTGGCATCGACATCCTGAGCTTCTTTGGGAGCTGTCAGCACTCCATCTGCACTGGCTTTGCGCCTATGACCCTGAACAAGATGGCTCCGCTCCCCTGGGTTGGCATCGCGATTTCGCCGACGCACGCGGTCGCCTCCGCGATTGGGTAGCCGCCAGCGGCACACGTCGAGACCGAGATCGCCCTACGAGACAGACTCCATGGCCTGGGGATGAGCACATGCAAGAAGTTGTAGAGAAGGTCATCGACGACCGTGATGCCGACTTTGTGGAATTCGTGCTCGACCAGGTCGCTGCCCGTGAAGCAGCCGAGGATGCTTTCTATGCGAATATCGATGACCGCACAGGTGAGGTGCACGAATGAATGCGATCAGCGGCTGAGCGCTACAACTCGATCCTCGGAGTGCAGCTGGGCGTCGCTGAGCTTTCGCTCTCTCGCCTCATAGCGGCGGCAGCGAAAGAGCAGAACGAGACTGGCCGGGCCGATGGCAGTGAACTTCATCATGTTCCACAGTGCTAGCAACGTGATGAAGTTCACCCAGCCTGGCCCTCCTGCCGCGGTAAAGTTCACGCACCAGAACGCGATCAGTAGGTAGGGAACCGCAAGCGCCATTGCTGGAACGCCCCACTTGAGTCCTTGCCGCCTGCGAATGAGGTTGAGGATCACATTGGTTGGCATACATCGCCGCATGAACGCGCGAACGTAGATGCTCAGGATCCAGATTGAGCGAAACATTTTGGGCCTCCGATACACATGCTTCTGCGTCGAAGAGACAACATGTATCGATTTCCCGTGAGGGCCGCCCCGAGGGGCCTACTAATTGGTGACGTGCCTCCACTACCAATGTACGCCTGCCGCAGAGGATCCGAAAGGGGTGCCCCGTGCGGAGCACCTCTTGACCATAGACCCACGCTCAAGGAGGATGCCATGCACACGCTCTCAGAATTCGCAACGGATGATCGCGCCGCTCGTGTGACACTTTCGCTCGTGGGAACCCCAAACGACCCCACGACCGGACGCCTGCTTGAGCAGGTCGGAGCGGTCGAGCTAATTAAGTTGGTCGGCATGGACAGCCCAGTTCCGGGAATGGATGATGTTGCGACAGCCGTGTGGCGCGACCGCATGCGCTCTGCAACGACGCCGGAGAATCTTGCAACAAGGATCAGCGATGCCCGATCCTTTCGGGTAGTTATTCCGAGCGATCCAGATTGGCCCGCTGCCCTGAACGATCTCGGCGATCGCACACCATACGCACTGTGGGCAAAGGGCCGCAGCGAACTGCTCGCTACCCCAGTTTCGCAGCGGGTCACGATCACCGGGTCACGAGCTGCCACTTCTTATGGCTCTCACGTCACGGAGGGACTCTGTGACGACTTGACGACGAACGGTAAGACGCTTGTCGCAGGAGCCGCCTACGGCATTGACGGCTCGGTACACCAGGCGGCGCTTCGACGCGGAGGTGACACCATCGCTGTTCTGGCATCCGGTATTGATCGTCCATACCCATTGGGGCATGCTGATTTGCTTGAACGTGTCGGCAATCGAGGTCTAGTAATTTCTGAGGTGCCGCCGGGAACCTCGCCCACTCGCCAACGTTTCCTCGATAGGGCTCGGATTCTCGGGGCGCTATCGGGCACGACCGTGGTGGTTGAAGCTGGCGCTCGTTCAGGCTCGCTGCGAATCGCGCAAGAGGCCGCGGAGCTGGGTCGCCGGGTAGGAGCTGTGCCCGGCCCGATAACCAGCGCGGCGAGCGCGGGCACGAACTTGTTACTACAACAGGGAATGGCTCGTATCGTCACCAACGGCCACGACGTAATCGATCTAGAAGTTCAAAATCGAAGCGCCCCCGGACGGATGTCGATCCATCAGGGGGCGCCTCGTGTTGCGTCGCAGTACAGTCGGGTGCTGTGACGTTCATTTCATGTTGGGCATCTCGACGACAAGAGCGTCACGTATCTCCTCAACGTCGACGCGAATGAGTCTGCCGATTCGATATCCACGCACGGTTCCATCTGCGATGCGACGTCGAATCGTCTTTGTCGAGACTCCAAACATGTCGGCGGCTTTCGACAGCGAGATGAGTCCTTGCCCAGGGCTCTCGGATCGAGTTCGGACAGTCATGGTGATACCTCCCGGTCGGCTAGTTGGTTTCACTTCACAGGTGTCCCTCGGTGTCCATGCCCGGCGCATTTCAGCCCGCCGAATCGCCCTCAGCTTGCGCAATACTCGCTGCCACACGATCACTCATTCGGTCGGCAAGCTCTCGATCTCGGCTCATCGTCGCGTGCTGATAGCGCAACACGATGTGAATATCCGCGTGGCCACCACGCCTCATCAGCTCGGCGAGCGTCGCTCCCTCCTGCGCGAAGATCGTGAGACCTGTGTGTCGCAGATCATGGAATCTGAAGCGGTGTGGCAATCCCTGAACATCGTCACGCGCATCCATCCACAGGTATCCCCACCTGGTATTGGACAGGGGGATCGACCCCTTCGCGTCTGTCGGCAACACTGGAGCGTTAGGCTCCGACGCTACATACGTCTCCAGATGCTGCCGCAGTCGCGTGAGCATCAATCTTGGGATGCTCAGCGACCTCTGCCCCGCCTCGGTCTTGAGCGTTGTATAGCCACCGGTGTTCGCGTTGAGCTGCCTCCGTATATGCATCGTCGCGCCGCCGTCATCGCGCCATTCGATGTCGCGGCGCTGAAGACCAAGACACTCGCCACGTCGCAACTGACACCACGCAGCCAGCAAGACCGCAATCGCCCACTTGTCGGGCACTGCTGCGTAGAGCGCCTCGACCTGCACCGGTGTTGCGACATCTTCACCAGAATCATGATCAGCATCGTGGCGCACGGACTTTTGCTTAGGAACCGAGATGTCCGGTACCGAAGAGATGAGACCTTCGCGCGCGGCCTGCCTCAGGATCATCATGAGGACTACCAGCACGGGTCGGGTGATGCCGTTGAACTTCGACTTGGGATTCAACGGTGCAGGAATCTGATCGAGCCGATCGGTCATTTTCTTGATGCGCTCAACGTTGATCTCGCGGAGTGGCGTGTCGCCAAACTCAGGGATGAGGTATCCGATGACCTTGCCCTTATAGGACCGCACCGTGCCAACTGCTCGCTGCTTACCCTGACGATTCGGCTCGTCTCTAATCATCTTCAACCAACGCTCGGCGTACTCTTCGAAACCCATCGACCTCGCGGCCTCTGCGGCGACCTCCGCGCGGAGTCTCGCTGCGGTGACTTCTGGCGGTTCCCAAAGACCCCGCGCCACCCGGGTCTGGAGGCTCGCAAGCCACGTCCGGGCGTCAGTCTTTGTCACGAATGTGAGCGGCTTGTCGTCGTCAGTTCTGGCGGTATAGGTCTTTCCGTCCGGTCCTGGATACCGGACCTGCCACCGGCCAGAAGGGAGTTTCCTCAACCTTCCCCATGCTTCCCGTTTGAGCGTGGCATTCGCTTGTGCGGTGGTGCTCATTATGGCCTCCCGTGGACTGAATCGGACTCCTGCGGGCGGTCATGCCCCTTCGTGCCCCTCGTCACACCCGAGACACAAGTTCCGCGAAGTTCCGCGGCTCCCGCGGGTACGCGGTCGCAATGTGGGGCACGTTGGGGCACGACCTGGAGGGCACGTGAACCCGAAAACCAGGGCCGCGAGCACCTCCTCTCCCACATGGAAGGTAGGCGCGTGCCCCCTACGTGCCCCTCTGAATGGATATTGCTGTTCATCTCTGTCCTCCTTTGTCTTTCGACTGGAGGCACGAAAAACGCCCCGGATCTGCGAAAACTCGCAGATCCGGGGCGCGACCAGGCCTTTTGTAAGACCCTTCAGAACTGAACTTCTAGAAGTCCCAGTCCTCGTCCTCGGTGTCCTCGGCCTTGCCCATCACGTAGGAGGA
>CAYVDF010000079.1:0-7929 GCA_964450475.1 uncultured Pseudactinotalea sp. | reverse complement strand
GCATGTGTCCACCGGTCAGCGTGATCGTGCCGCGCTGCTTCTTCTTCAGCTTCGGGGTGGGGCCCGTGACGGTTTCGCCGTGGCCTGCCCAGGCGCGGTAGCCGCCGTCAAGGATCCGCACGTTGTCGATGCCGGCCCATTTCAGCACCCACCACGCGCGGGCGGCAGCGGCACCATCGTCGTCATACACAACAACGGCATCGCCGTCATCTAGACCCCACGAGCGAGCGGCCTCTTGCAGCTCGGTGAGGTTCGGAAGTGGGTGGCGCCCGGTGAACTCATCGGCTTCGCCAGAGAGCACCGTTTCAAGGTCGACGAAGTGCGCGCCGGGGATGTGGCCGGCCCGGTAGGCGGGGTAGCCGTTGGGTTCTGCGAGCGACCACCGCGCATCAAGCACCACAGGTGGCTTGTTAAAGCGAAGTTCCGCCGCGAGCCGTTCCGCGGTGATGAAAACCGAGCGTCTCATGATGTTGCCTCCGACCCCACCGGGCCAACTCGTGGCCCTAGATTCTTTTTCATAACTAGGGCATCAATGCCTTCAGCTTGATAATAGTTCTTCCGCACGCCAATACCGATAAAACCAAACTCCCGGTACATCGCCTGCGGCGCCTCGGCATCGACCCGCACCTCGAGGATGGCTTCGCGGCTACCGTGCTCCTCCGCCTCACGCAGCAGCTCTGTGAGCAACCTCCGGCCAATCCCCTGCCGGCGGGCCGCGGGGGCGACACCGATCGTCATGACCTGAGCGCTCTCCCCTAGCGCGATCCCGGCATACCCGAGGATCGTCTCCGGACCGCTCGCCGGTACCGCGACAATGTAATGGCGCCACGGCGCATGCAGTTCACTGACGAACATGGCCCGGCTCCATTTGCCCTTGCCGAAGAGCTCGGCCTCCAGACCCGCGACCGCGTCGAGGTCGCCGAGCAGCATCGGCCGCAGCGTGATCACGTTGCCCGCTTTCGCCCCGCGCTCTGGTGAATATCGGGCCGGCGCAGGTATTGAGGTTCGGTCGGGAGGTCAGGTTGCTCGCCCCTCGCCCGTGCCGCCTCGATTCGCGCCTGCGCGATTCGCCCAAGCGCCCCGGCAGAAAGCTCAGCGGTGTCGCCGTCAAAAAACTCTGGGTACAACTCCACTCCGCGGCCGCGAATCACATCGCCTTCCAGGTCGCGTGCGATATCGCCTGGGCGGGAAACTGTCGGCGGCGTAATTTCTGTGACGTCGTGCTCCCCGTTGCGTTCGTAACGCGCCCAATACACTTCCTTGCGCCGAGCGTCGGTGACGACCGTGACGGAATCGGTTGCCTCGACGTCAAACACGCCACGGGCAACGCCCGCGAGCGCGGAGACGCCGTAGACGGGTATCCCGCGCGCGAGCGCGATGGTGCGGGCGGTGACGAGGCCAACGCGCAGCCCGGTGAACGGGGCTGGACCGGTGCCGGCGACGACGCCGGTGAGGTCCACCATTCCCTTGCCCGCGCTCTGGAGCACCTCCGTGATGAGGGGGGCGAGGGCTTCGGTGTGCTCGCGAGGGTTGTCGTGGGAGGCTTCGCCGAGCCCGGTGAAGTGATCGACGAGCGCGACACTGGCGCCGTGGGACGTGTCGAGGCACAAAAGCATGAGAATTAGTCTACGTCTGCCGTAGCGAGCGCCGCGAAATCGACGTCATCCCAGCGGTCGCCGATCGCGGTGATCTCGGCGTAACGTTCGTGCTCCTGCGATCCGCGGGGCCGCGCGATCGTGATTTGGAGGCGGGCCTCGGCGAGATCTTCGACGAGGCCTTCGCCCCATTCGACGACCGTCACCGATTCAGAGAGCTCGGAGTCCAGATCGAGGTCGTCGACTTCTTCGAGCGAGCCGAGGCGGTAGGCGTCCACGTGCACGAGCGGCACCGTACCGGGGTGGGTGCGGGCGATGATGAAGGTCGGGGAGGCGACGGTGCCGCTGACGCCGAGGCCGGCGGCGATCCCTTTGGTGAACGTCGTCTTGCCCGCGCCGAGCCCGCCGGTGAGAATGACGAGATCCCCGGCCTGCAACAGCCGGCCGAGCCGCTCACCCAGCGCAATGGTTGCTTCGGCGCTGGGCAGTGGAATCTGGGTCACGAGGCATCCCTCGCGGAAGGGTCGGCGAATGCCGGGTCGGCGTCGACGTGCTCGGGCTGGGTAACAGCCGGGGCGTCGGAGTCGATGTACACCCGCGGGATTCGGGCGCCGAGGCGGGTGACGATCTCGTACTCAATCGTGCCAATCGCGTGCGCCCACTCATGCACCGTGGGTTCGCCCTCCTCACCGGAGCCGAGCACGAGCACGAGGTCACCGGGGCCGGCGTCGATATCGCCGAGGTCGACCATAAATTGGTCCATGCACACGCGCCCAACGAGCGGCACGCGCTGGCCCGCGATCTGCACGGTCACGTGGTTCGAGGCGTGGCGCGGGATCCCATCGCCGTAGCCGAGGGGCACAACGCCGATGCGGGTGTCCTTGGTTGTCGTGTACGTGTGTCCGTAAGAGACCCCGGCGCCGGCGGGCACCTTCTTGACCGTCGCAAGCTCCGCGCTGAGGCGCAGGATCGGGGTGAGCCCCAGTTCGGCTGGGGATTTTTCCAGCGGGGAGAGCCCGTACGCGGCGAGTCCAACGCGCACGATCTCGTAACGCCCGAGGCCGCTCAGCGTGGCCGCGGAGTTCGCCACGTGGCGGTATTTCACGGCTAGGCCCGCCTTCGTGGCGGCCTCGTTGGCGCGTTCAAATTCTTCATACTGGGCGGCGATGCTCGGATCGCCGGGTTCATCGGCGCGGGCGAGGTGGGTCCAGAGCCCGACGACCTTGATGTGCCCGGCATCCTCGGCGTCCTTAGCTGCTGCGAGCGCTACTTCGAACTCGGGCAGGCGCAGGCCGCCGCGGCTCATACCGGTATCGACTTCGAGATGGACCTGGGCGACGATGCCAAGTTTCTTCGCGGCCTCGGCAATCATTCCGAGATCCCACCCGTCAGAGGCGGCGACGTCGATGCGAAGCTCAAGCGCTCGTTCGAGCAGGGTCGTGTGAGGGGTGAACAGCCATGCGAGAACTGGCGCTGTGATGCCGGCTTCACGCAGGGCGATCGCCTCAGAGAGTTGGGCCACTCCGAGCCAGTCGGCCCCGCCGTCGACGGCTGCTTCGGCGATTGGGATGAGCCCGTGGCCGTAGGCGTCAGCTTTGACTGCTACGAGAATCTGGGCAGAGGTGAGCGTGCGGATCGTTTGGAGGTTCGCTCTCAGAGCCGCTAAATCAATGGTTGCTTGCGCGGTGTAGGTAGACACGCCTCTAGTGTGCCAGTAGTGAGCGCAGCACGTGGGACACGCCCCCGGGGATCTCACTCGCGCTGATCGGCGCGCCGCCACTGGCGTGGGTACCGGCGAGCCCGTGGAGCGCAACCCCACCGGCAACGGCCTGCTGGATCGAGGTCCACGCGGGCTCCCGGTTCTGCTCAATGTTTGCTTGCCACCCAGCAAGAATCGTGCCGAGGATCCCGGCAAGCACATCGCCCGTTCCCGCGCTCGCCATCCACGGCGTCGCATCCGCCTGGCTATAAAGTTCACGTCCCGATGCGATGAGCGTGATCCCACCCTTGAGGACGACGGTCGCACCCGTTATCTTCGCAGCCTTGCGTGCCCACGTGGCTGGGTCGGCTTCAATCTGCTCGCGGGTCACCTCTTCGCCGGCTCGCACGAGCACGCTCGTTAGCTCACCAGCGTGCGGGGTGAGCACCACCTTCTGGGTCATCGGCACGCCCGCGATCTCCGACCCCGCAACCCAGTCGAGTGCCCCGGCATCAACGACGAGCGGAACCTCGTGGGCCATCGCCGCCACGATCGTGCGTTCAACCATTAACGCAACGGGCGATGTGTGCCCTGCGATGCCCGATCCCACGACCCACGCCTGGGCTCGGCCGTGTTGGGTCACGACTTCTGGGTGGCGCCGCAGCACGTCGGCTCCCGCACCCCCGAGATAGCGCACCATCCCCGGCCCGCACGCGAGTGCCCCACCAACGCTGAGCACCGCGGCACCCGGGTACTGCGCCGAGCCGGTCACCATGCCAACCACGCCGCGTGTGTACTTGTGATCGCGCGGACCGGGCATCGGCCAGGCTCCCGCGAGATCGTCGACTTCGACGCGGTGAACGGCAGGTGTTTGCGCGGCGAAGTCCTCATCGATCCCGATATCGCGGACGTGGAGCTGCCCGCACTCGTACGCCGCAGGCGGAAGGAAGTGCGCAGCGCGGGCGCGTCCGAACGTCACCGTGTGATCGGCTTCGAGAACAGGCCCGTCGACTGCTCCCGAATCCGCGCCAAGACCGGAGGGAAGATCAACCGCAATGACCATGGGTCTGCGGGCGGTGCGTTCGCGAGATAGTTCGGTGAGGAGAGCTGCGAGGTTGTCTTTAGCCGGCGGCGTCATTCCGATTCCGGTGACCCCATCGATCCACACGTCGGCCTCAACGGCCGCGAGCTCTTCACCAGGCCCAGAGATCTTGATTCCCGCCTCGCGCACGCTCGCGAGCGCCTGCGCCGTTGCGTCCGTCGCCGCGCCGGGGTCAAACGCGAGCGCCACCCGGACGGGGTAGCCCTGGCGAGCCAGCGCAGCAGCTGCGTACAACGCGTCCGCGCCATTGTTGCCTCCGCCAGCGAACACCCCGACACTAGAGCCCTGCGGTGCGTACGCCATCACGACGTCAACCACGTGCGCCACCGCGCGCGCCATGAGGTCAACCCCAGCATCGAGGGCGGGTTTCTCTGCGGCATACGTGGACTCAGCTGTGTAGGCGTAGCGCATTATCCTTCTCCAATCACGAAAGCTGTGGCGATCCCGCCGTCATGAGAAATCGACACGTGCCACGTGGTGATCCCCCGCGTCTTCGCGACGGCGGCCACAGTGCCACGCACCTCGATCCGCGCCGGGGCGTGCATGACGCGCGGCACCTCGCAATCATGCCACCTCATGCCACCAGGTGAACCAAGCGCCTTAGCGACCGCTTCCTTCACCGCAAACCGTGCGGCGAGCGAGGCCGGCGGCAATTCACGCTCGGCCGCCGTAAACAGCCGCTCGCGCAAGCCAGGCACGCGCGCGAGGGTCGCCATGAAGCGGCCGACGTCTACGACGTCAACACCAATCCCCTTGATCATGCTGCCCTCAAACGCTCGACTGACACCAGCGTAGATTATGTTTCACGCACTTTTGCTGACAAAGTAGACTACGTGGCTGTGATCCAAGACGATGTTCTCTCCCCGTTCGTTAATTTCGACCGGGCGGACTGGAGCGCTCTCGCCGCCTCAACTCCCCTGCCGCTCACCGAGCAGGATGTTGAGAACCTCGCCGGGCTTGGCGACCCGATCGACCTCGTCGAAGTCGACACGATTTACCGGCCGATTTCGCGGCTGCTCAACCTGTACGTCGCGGCCTCCCAAGGCCTGCGCCAGGCAACGTCGACCTTCCTCGGCGAGTGGTCACGCCACACACCGTTCGTCATCGGTGTTGCCGGATCCGTGGCTGTTGGCAAGTCGACCGTGTCGCGCCTGCTGCGCGAGCTCTTGCGGCGCTGGCCCGAAACCCCGCGCGTTGAACTCGTGACCACCGACGGTTTCCTCCACCCCAACGCTATTTTGGAAAAGCGCGGGCTCATGGAGCGCAAGGGCTTCCCCGAATCGTATGACCGCCGCGCGATCGTTGAGTTCCTCGAGCAGATCAAGGGCGGTGCGGACGTCGTGCGGGCGCCTGTGTATTCGCACCTCGCCTACGACATCATCCCCGGTGAGCACATCGAAGTGCGCAACCCGGACGTTCTCATCATCGAGGGCCTCAACGTTCTCGCACCCGCCGAACTCGACCCCGACGGCGATACCCGCCTCGCGGTGTCGGACTTCTTCGACTTCTCGATTTACGTCGACGCCGATAACGCCGATGTGCGCGAATGGTACGTCGACCGCTTCCTCAAACTGCGCCGCACCGCGTTCGCGAACCCCGCCTCGTACTTCCACCGCTATGCCTCACTCGATGACGAGGCCGCGGTCGAACGCGCGCAGCAGATCTGGGATTCGATCAACGAGCCGAACCTCATCGAGAACATCGAACCCACCCGCGGCCGCGCCGACCTCGTGCTCGGCAAGGACCGCGACCACCGCATCTCGCGGGTGCGATTGCGCCAGATTTAATTTTTTTAGCGCGTTGCGGTCGCCGACCTCGACGTTCTACGCGCACGCGTTTGACGACTTCAACGTTAACCGCGCACCCATTCATCGCATTCGACGTTGTTCGCGAACAAGGTCACCATTTCGCGAAGAACGCAGAACTCGCGGCGACCCCAGCGATCAAACAGCCGCTCATCCGGCGCGGGCCTAATCAAGGCAGCTGCTCGTTAGGCCAGCGCGAGTTCCTTCACAACGACATCGGCGATCGCCTGTGCTTCGGACTCGGCCGTTTCCATTGACTCGGCTTCAACCATCACGCGCACGAGCGGTTCAGTACCCGAGGGGCGAAGCAGCACGCGGCCCGTGGTGCCGAGGCGAGCCTCGGCGGCTGCGACCGCCTCGGCGAGGGCCTCGTTGGAGTTCGTCTTCGCCTTATCCACCCCCGGCACGTTAATCAAGATCTGAGGCAGAGGCGCAAACGGCTCGGCGAGTTCTTTCAGGCTCTTGCCTGCGCGCTGCACCTCAGCGGCGAGGTGGAGGGCGGTGAGCGTGCCATCGCCAGTCGTTGCGTGATCCCCGAGGATGATGTGCCCGGATTGTTCCCCGCCGAGGTTGAACCCGCCCTGGCGCATTGCTTCGAGAACGTGGCGGTCACCCACGTCGGTTTGGATCGTGCGAATACCGGCCTCCTGCATCGCGTTGAGCAGGCCGAGGTTCGACATCACCGTGAGCACCAGGGTGTCTGCGGCAAGCTGCCCACGGGACTTCATCGCCGTGGCGAGCACGCCCATGATCGCATCACCGTTGACCATCGCACCGGTGTGATCCACGGCGAGGCAGCGGTCGGCGTCCCCATCGAAAGCGACCCCGAAGTGGGCATCGGAGGCAACCGTCAGAGCCTGAAGTGGTTCTGGGTGTGTCGACCCGCATTTGTCGTTGATGTTGCGGCCATCGGGTGAGGCATTAATGACGACGACGTCGGCGCCAGCGGCACGCAGCACACGCGGGCCCACATCCGAGGCCGAGCCGTTGGCAGCATCGACCGCGATCCGCAGCCCGGACAGGTCGATATCCGACGTCGAGAGCACGTGCGCGACGTAGTCGTCGATCGCCCCACCGCTGTCGATCGAGATTCGCCCGACATCGGCGCCCAGGGGGCGGCGGCGCTCACCCGACAGGGCGAGCTCGACGGCGTCTTCCACCTCGTCGGGGAGCTTGTAACCGCCGGGGCCGAAGAATTTAATTCCGTTATCCGGCATCGCATTATGCGAGGCCGAAACCATCACAGCGAGGTCGGCGTCCACGTGATCAGCGAGGAACGCGAGCGCCGGGGTGGGGAGCATGCCTAGGTCAACGACATCAACTCCCGCTGAGGTGATTCCAGCAAGGAGCGCGGCTTTGAGGAAGTCCCCCGACAGGCGGGGGTCACGCCCGATGATGGCGCGGGGCCGGCGGCCTTCCTTTTCGGCGTTAGTCTGCAGTACGCTCGCGGCGGCCGAGCCGAGTGCAAGTGCGAGTTCCGCAGTGATTTCTTTGTTCGCAAGCCCGCGAACACCGTCCGTGCCGAATAGTCGTGCCATGCCCGAATCTCTTCTCCTCGCGCGCGGGGGTGGGCGCGCATCCTCAGTCGGTGCCTAGTTTATTCTTGTTCCCGCCCAATGCGTGCACAAAAAAAGACGGTGGCCCCGAACAATCTCGGGGCCACCGCCACGAAGCGTAGAGAAAAATTAACGCTTGGAGTACTGCGAGGCCTTACGCGCCTTCTTGAGT
>CAYVDF010000078.1:0-7972 GCA_964450475.1 uncultured Pseudactinotalea sp. | reverse complement strand
GCCGCAGCGGGTTGAGCGACGACGCGCTTGCGATCTCTTTGGTGACGGATTGAATAACCTGACGCTGACGTTCAGCGCGTCCGATGTCACCCTTGGGGTCTGAGTAACGCATGCGCCCAAAGGCGAGGGCAGTCGCGCCGTCAACATCGTGGCACCCTGGAGTCCACTTCAGCTTCGACTTCTCGTCGTCGACGTCTAAGTCCGAGCAGAGTTCGATGGTGCCCACGGCATCGACGATGCCGTCCACGCCGCCCATCCCGATCTCGACGTAGTGGTCGACCTTCATGCCCGCGAAGTTCTCGATCGTTTCAACGAGGAGAGCGGGGCCCCCAAAGAAGAACGAGGCATTGATCTTGTTCTTGCTGTGGCCGGGGATCTCCGCATAGGTGTCGCGGGGGATCGAGATGAGTGAGGTTGTGCCACGTTTTGGAACGGTGAGCAACATGATCGAGTCGGCGCGTTCGCCTTCGGTTGGGTCGCCCTTGAAGTAGCCGTCTGCGCGAGAGTCTGACCCTGCGAGGAGGTAGGTCGTGTACGGCCCGGACTCTGCGCTGGAGAGCGCATCCACGTGATTGATCTTGCCGTTCGCCCACACGAGCAGCCCGATTGGCCACGCGAGGAGGACAACGAGAAGCATGAGCAGAACTCGCCGGCCCCATCGCGGGCGGGCGCGATGTGGGCGCGAGGGTGGCGGCGGTGCGCCGTGCGGATCGACACCGACCGGTGGTGGGGGAGGCTGCGCAGGCGGTGTGCCTTGGGGCATGAGCTGTGTTTTATTGACGGCGCCCATCGACGTGTGCGCGAGCTGCGGGCTCCGTGCACTTTCGCGTACGGGACCTCCAGCAGGTTCATAGTGAGGACGCCCAGGGGCTGGCTGATGCGCAGGAGGTTGCTGCGCCGGCGCGGGGCGCGAGGCGGGAGGAATGCTCGGTGGCAGCGCGTCACCGCTCGGGGGCGGGAACGATGGGGGCAGGGGCGTTGCTGAACCGCCAGGTTTCGCCCTAGAGCGCCGCGGTGGAAGCGGTCGTGGTGGCTTGCGAGGTGGCGTACTCATGGGCGATCGATTCCTCCTAGGTCGCCGCAGCTGCGCGTACGGGAGAGAGTCATAGTCTAGGCGGAGCCATCCTCGTGCTCGGCAGACTCGCCGTCGCCTAACTCCGGCTCGTCATCGACGAGGGGCTCATCGTTTCGGATCTTCTCCCACAGCTCCTCCATTGCCCAAGTCTGCAGCACAACGTTGCCTTCGTACCCGAGGGGTGGGGTGATGAAGTGAATGTCGTCCGATTTGACACCGCTGAGGGAGTACGCGAGTCCGGCGAGGTCGTTAAGTCGCCCCACCCGGGGTCCGGTGTTGAGGGAATCTGCGACGGCTTCAAGCAGCGGGATGAGGCGCGAGGGGTTCGCGAGCACGCCCGCCGAGAGGGTCTGGGTCGCCATCGCCGACATGAGCTCTTGCTGGCGGCCGATGCGGCCGATATCGCTGCCGTCGCCGATCCCCTTGCGGGCACGTGCGAAGCCGAGAGCCTCTTTACCGTTGAGGGTTTGGCACCCAGCATCGAGTTTCAGGTTCGCCCACCGGTTGTTGATGGGTTCATCGATACACATTGGAACCCCTCCGATGGCATCGACCATCGTGCGAAAGCCGCTCATGTCGATGACAGCCCAGTCATCGATGAACAGGTCGGTCATGGCTTCAACGGCCTTGATCGCGCACGCCGCACCGTAGCGTACGTCGGTACCTTGTGAACCCACGGCAAAGGCCACGTTGAAGCGGGTGCCGTTGTGTTCGTTCGTGCCGAGGGGGCGGTGGCGGGTGTGCCCGCCGGAGGGGAGCGCACATGAAGGGATCTCAACGATGAGGTCACGCGGAATCGAGATGACTTCGACGCGGGAGCGGTCAGCGGCGATGTGTACGAGCAGACTCGTATCGGAACGCATGCCATCGACCGTGTCAGCGTCACCATCGCCCTCGCTGCGGCTATCCGAGCCAAGAACGAGGAGATTGAGGGCCTGACCTTCCCATGAGTCGGTCGGGCTGCGATCAACCTCGGGGCGGGTGTCGCCAATAAGGTCACTGATATCGGAGCTGTTGGCCTGCAGCCGCTGCGAGAAGCCTTGGTAGACGGTGCTGACAAAGGTCGCCGCCGAGAGCAGCATCGCGAGCACCGCGACCCCGATGATCCGGGGAACCCTGCTGAGTGCTGCGCGCCT
Source organism: uncultured Pseudactinotalea sp. (assembly GCA_964450475.1). Lineage (GTDB taxonomy): Bacteria > Actinomycetota > Actinomycetes > Actinomycetales > Beutenbergiaceae > HY158. The sequence goes on along the minus strand of CAYVDF010000078.1, from coordinate 5,761 downwards.
GCCGTGGCGGCGGGGCACAGCAGGCGTGGGCTCAGGCGTCGTTTTTGTCATCGCATGCCAGCTTACGTGTCAATCGCGCTATTTTGCGAGATAAAGCGGATGAACCGGTGAAGATGCTGTGTGATTTTCGACTACAGGGTGAGCACATGAGTGGCGCCCTCGAGGGGGACCACGTGCTCGTCGTCCGCAATCACAATCCCGATGCCGTGCGCCCATGCGCGGGTGACCGCCCCGAGTCCGGCGGCGAGGTCATCACCGAGGATGAGAAGGCGAGGAGCGCCGTCGTGCGCGGTGGGGCGGGCGCCGGCGAGCGGATCACCCGCGGCGATGACTTCTGTGAGCGTGAGGTTGCCGGCGGGGGCGGCGAAGGCCCACGAGTCAGGCTGGGTCATAAGGTCAGCGGCGCCGTCGATGGCCCATGAGGGGAGGTCCTCGACTTCGCGGGCAAGCGCGGGCAGTGCGATCGCGATCGTTTCCATGGAGGCGTGGGCATCGCCTGGGGAGTTCGTGACGGCGATCGTTGCACCATCGGGGGAGTAGCACACGTCGGCGCCGGAGCACTGTGCGGCAAGGCCCCACACGATTGCGCGCCAGTGCCACGGCACATCGAGCCAGACGCAGCTGCCCTCATGGGCGTCAGTTTCGAGGGTGAGGAGGTTCGCGGCCTTGATGATCCAGTTCGCCGCGGTGCGGCCCGTGAGGTCGATGCGTTCGGAATCGGGGCCGTACCACGTGAGCATCGGTTGGTCGCGGGTCGCCACATCGTTGACGAGGGCAGCAACAGAGTTCATGGCCCTTAGACTACGGAACTCCCACAGGGGCGGGAAACGCCAGAGTTGGGACAGTTTCGTAGATTTACCACAAAAACCTTGACGCAGAGGGATGACACGCGTGTAATTTAGTCAGGTATAGTTCTTTTTTATCCCGACGCCACCAGCATTTTGGAGTTCACATGTGGAATATCTTGGGTGACGGCCCGCTAGGAACACCTGACGCGGCCTTGCCCGCTCCACCACTCCTTGCTCACCTTGCTGGCGAAGACGACGGCGTTCTCGGTTGGCAAGAGCGCGCGCTGTGCGCACAAACGGACCCGGAGGCGTTTTTCCCAGAGAAGGGCGGCTCGACTCGGGAGGCCAAGCGTGTGTGCTCCTCATGCGAGGTTCGAGCAGAATGCCTCGAGTACGCGCTGATGAACGATGAACGATTTGGGATTTGGGGCGGACTGTCTGAGCGGGAGCGCCGCAAGCTTAAACGACAGGCGATGTGACCCGACAATCTCCGGAGACTAGGTGAGTGTCACAGCGGTTCTTGTTGCCGCGGCGGAGGGGTACCTTCCCCTCACGTTGTCGGCTCTGAAAAACCAGGAGCTTCAACCCGAGCGCATTATCCTCATCGATGCGCGCCCACAATCCGCCGACGGCTCGCTGGATGATGCCCTCGAACGCGCCGGACTCGATACCCCTGCCGAGGTCATCGAAGCCCGTGGCGCGGAAAACTTTGGTCGCGCGATCAACGAGGCGTTAGTGCACGCGAGCATCGACACCGAGTGGATGTGGCTCCTCCACGATGACTCCCCGCCGATGCCCGATGCGCTCAGCGAACAGGTGCGCGCCACCGCCTCGGCCCGCCTCGTTGGCATCGCCGGTGCGAAACAAGTCGGCATCGATGACCCCGACCGGCTCCTCTCCGTTGGCGTAACGTACACGCGCGCCGGTCGCCGCCTGCCCGAAATTGACCCCGGCGAGATCGATCAGGGCCAGTACGACGCCCGCGAAGACGTCTTCGCAGTCGGCACCGCCGGTATGCTCATCCGCACCGCGACGTGGGAGGCGATGGGCGGCACCGATCCCGCACTCGGGCCGTTCCTCGACGGTGCCGAACTCTCTCGCCGCGTGCGCCTCGCCGGCGAGCGGGTCATCGTCGTACCCACCGCCAAAGTACGCCACGCGTGCGCATCCCTATGGCACGGCCCGGATCGCGCCGCCGACGTCGCTGACGGCTCGCACTCGTTCCTCGCCCGCCGCATCGCAATCCTTCACTATCGATTAGTGACGGCGCACCCGGCCTGGCTCCTGTTTGTCACCATCAGCATGGTCATTGGTGGGGTGCTTCGCGCGCTCCGGAGAGTGGCGAGCAACGATCTACGGGCCGCGTGGGAAGAGCTCATTGCGCCGTTCATGACCCTTCGGCGCGCCAATGACATCCGCCGCAGCCGCCGCCGCGCTGCGAAGACGTCGGTCGTGGCACGGGGCGCGTTGCGCCCGTTGCAGGCGAGCCGCCTCGACATTGGCCGGGGCTGGGTGCACCGCTGGCGTGTGCAGCGGGTTGACCAACGCCGCAAACTCGCGCCGAGTGAACTGGAGATCGAAGAGCGCCGCATCATCAGCCGCCGGCGACGAGTCATGCTGAGCGCCGTAACATTTGCGCTGCTCGGGCTCGGCGCGATGGGCATCGTGCGGATCTTCAGTGGCGGCGGATCCCTGAAAACGCCGCTATTTGGCGGCGCGCTGCGCGGGCTCGACCAAGACTACGTCGACATCTTTACGCGATTCTTCTCCGGCTGGATGGTCGTTGGTGACGGTGCCCCCGTTCCCGAGCACCCGTTCGCTGGAGTACTTGCCGCACTTGCGACACTCGTTGGTGGGCCACTTGGTGCGCCGACCTCCGTGGTGGCGGGAGTCCTGCTTGGATTCGGGATTCCCCTCGCGGGGTTGAGCGCGTGGTTTGCCGCTGGGGGAATTACGCGCAGCGTCGCGATCCGAGCCTGGGCCGCACTCGCGTGGGCGATCGTTCCGGTGTTCTCCCAGGCACTGGCACAGGGGCGCCTCAGCGCCATCCTCGCTCACATTCTCCTGCCGCTTTTCGGCCTCGCACTTGCGCGTGCGTACGGAGTCGACCGCCGCGACGTCATCCGCTCCGGGCTGGAGAGCATCGAGGAGGAGCAGCGCCGGCGCCGCGTGCCCGCGCTGTCGAGGCCCTCAGGCGCACCGAGCCTCGGTGCGGCCGGTGCAGCGGGCCTGCTCCTCGCTGCGATCGCCGCAAGTGCGCCACTGATTGCCCCCGCCCTGATCATCATCGCGATTCTGCCTGCCATCATCACCCGCAGCGGTGCGCTTCGCGTGCTTGTGACACTCGCGCCCGTCGTGGTGCTGTTCCTCCCTCACGTGGCGTACGGGGTTCGCCACGGGTGGGCGCGCATCTTTGAGTCAGTTGAGGAAGCACCGATCGCCCTCATCGAGTTCACGAACCCCGAGGCGCCGTGGTGGGAACTCCTGCCCTGGCAGCGTCTTATCGGTTTCGTTGATACCCCGCTCAACATCGTTCTTCCCGCAGCCGTTGCGGGTTTCCTAGCCCTGCTCGCCGTCATCGGCCTCATTTCTCCGCGGGTGCATGGCGCACGGGCGCGGTGGGGCGTGCTCGTCGCGGCCCTGGGAATCGCAGTGACGATTGGCGCCGGCTTCGTGATCGGCTCACCCCAGTACGACTGGCTTGGAAGCCTTCAGCGGCTCCCGCAGTGGGCCGGGCCCGGAGTATCCCTTGCGACCATCGGCATGCTCATCGCCGCCACGGCCGGCGCCGTGCGCATCGCCTCCCTCCACCGCTCCAGGCCAAACTTTGGCCGCCGCGTGGCTCTCGGTCTGAGCGCCGCAGGCCTCGCCGCTACCCTTGGGCTTGGGGGTACCGCAGTGGTGCTCGAAACTGGGGAAGACCCGCTGTGGTCCAAGCGCGATGTGCAGCCGCTGCCGGCACTCGCACGGCAAACGGTCAGCAGCATCGACCGCTCCCGCGTCCTCGTCATGGCGCCAAGTGAACTTGCGCTCTTTGCCGATATCTGGCGTAGCAACGGCCCGCAGTTCCTCGATCAATCGCTCGATGTTGACCACACTGAGGCAGCTCGCAGCGATCTCACATCGCTCGCCGCCGAAATTTACGCCGGCAACGGCACCAACGTGGGCCAACGCCTCGCGGCTCACGGAATTGGCTTCATCCTCGTGCCGAGTCTAGAGAGCATGCTCGTCGACCAAGACGAACTCGCCCACGAAGAACTCATCGTCTCCCTTGATGCTCTCGGTGTGCTCGAGCGGGTCACTCAGAACGATTCCGGGACGCTGTGGCGGGTGGTTGTGCCCTCGGCGAGGGTCACGATCGTCCAGCCAGAAGGAACAACCGTCGTGCCGTCGGGATTAACGGAGGTCACGGCTATGCTCCCCGAACTTCCATCCACCTCCGCCGGAACTGTTGAGCTCGCTGAGCGCGCGGATCCACACTGGCGAGCAACGCTCGATGGTCGCTCGCTGCGAGTTGTCACCCCGAGCTGGCACCAGACCTTCGAACTGCCCGCAGGAGCCAGCGGTGAACTGCAAATCGTCTACCGACCCGTGACCCATCGATTGTGGCAGATCGCGTTCGCGGCGATCATGGGCTTCACGGCGGTGCTCGCGATCCCGCTGCGCCGCGGACCGGAGGTAGTGCGATGAAGAGACGCCATCTCGCAGTAGCTCAGATTGCGCCGATTGTTGGCAGCATCGGCGTTGTCGCGCTCCTTGGTGGAGCCTTAGCACTACCGACGGTGGTGCAGGCACCGGTATCGGACTATCACGACATTCGTACCGTCACCGTGAACTCCGGTGACCGCGTGCTCGTATGCCCCGGCTCTGCGCAATTGACGACCGCGCCCGCGGCGTCCTCGGTAAGTTTCGATCTCGAACTCGACTCCGGTGCCGATGTCATTGCCTCGACGAGCTCCTTTGTCGAGGTCACCCCGACGAGCGAGATGCAAACCTCCGGCCTCGTCGGCACCGAACCGCGCCCAATCCCGCAGGTTTTCAGCGCGGAGGCCACGCCGACCCCACGGGTGGGGTTCTTCCCGCCCCACGGCGGCGAGTATCCAAGCGTCGCTGGGATGACGATCGGCGCAGAGACCGCAGGTGACCTGCGCGGCATGGTCGCCGCATCGTGCGCGCCGCCAGCGTCAACCCTGTGGTTCATCGGCGGCAACACCGAGATCGGCTCCTCGACCCAATTGGTGCTCACCAACCCGGGGGAGACCGCAGCGCGCGTGAAAGTGGAAGGCTGGTCAGGACTCGGCCCAATCCCAGGGGAGATCGTGACCCTCGTTGAACCGGGTGGGTCGACCGTCGTCCTCACCGAAACGCTGCAGCGCACCGACCGCATCGCGCTCCACGTCGCCGCTGAGGGCGGGTCGGTCGCGGCGTACCTGCTGACCACCACGCTCGATGGGCTCATCCCGGGTGGGGTCTCCTACGTCACGCCGAGCGCGATCCCAGGGTTAGAAACCTACGTCGGGCCGCTGCGACTCGAACCAGCAACGACGACCGAATGGTCGGCGGATCTGCGGATCCTCAACCCCGGCACCGATCCCGCGCAGATCTCCATCAGCCTCCTTGGACCGGCGGGGGAAATCCCCCTCGCTGGGGCACAGGATCTCACGCTCGAAGCGGGGATGCTCACGAGCATTCCACTCGCAGCCGAGGACATCGGCGATTACACCGTGTGGGTTCAAGGTGATGAGCCGATCGTCGCGAGCGTCAGCACGAGAGCCATCGGTGAGTATGACGAAGAGCTAGCGGGTACCCCGGCCGACATCTCGTGGATGGCAAGCTCCCACCCCACCGGCGATGCACTGCTGCTCGACGGCCCTGGCGCCGAATACGCGCTGACGAACCCCTCGCCCGACCCAATTGAGATCCATGTCGAGCAGATCGGCGAAAGCGGCAACGTCACGGACTCCGGATGGTAC
>CAYVDF010000077.1:0-8037 GCA_964450475.1 uncultured Pseudactinotalea sp. | reverse complement strand
TAGATGTTGGCGGCGCCGTCACTAGGTTTGATCGAGAACTCGAAGTGGTGTTTCAGGCCGAGTTCGCCGGCGGTGCCGAAGAACAGGGCGTATACGCTCCACGCTAAGGCGGCTATCGTGCCGAGCGAGATGAGGGTGTCCATCGTGGTAGCGCCGTGGCGCAGGTTGATCCACGCGGCGCGGTGGAAGGGGTATCCCGCCCAGACTACGACGGGCGCGGTGAGGGTGAGCATGAGCCACTGCCAGTTCGGGAACTGCCACGCCGGCACCATCGAAATCGCGATGACGGGGATGCTCAGGATAGCCGCGCCGATCACGCGTTGACGCAGCGACGTCAGCTCCAGATCCTCCGGCTCCTCCCCCTGGGTCGCGTGCGCATCGGGGAGTTCGGCGGAGTAGCCGGTCTTTTCGACGGTGTCGATGAGCTCGGAGATGTCGATCGCGGGTTCGGCGAAAATCGTTGCCTTGCCGGTGGCGTAGTTGACCGACGCCTCCACACCGGGCATGCGGTTGAGCTTCTTCTCAACGCGGTTCGCGCACGACGCGCACGTCATGCCGCCAACGTTGAGATCGATTCGGGTTGAAGCCATGGATTTACGCAGGCGTGACGGTGTACTCGCCGGCTTCTTCGATGGCGGCGGTGACGTCGTCAAAGTTCAGGGGCGCCTCGGAGGTCACGGTGAGCACTCCGGTTTCGTGGGATACCTCGACGTTTTGCACGCCGTCGATTTCGCCGATTTCTTCCTTGACGGCGTTTTCGCAGTGCCCGCACGTGAGTCCGGAGACGTTGTAGGTGGTGGTGATAGCCATCGTTGTTCCTCTCAGTTCGATTTTATACCCCTAGGGGGTATGCATTTCAGGCTAGCTCCATTGCGCTGCTGCATGCAAGACAAAGCTCCCGTGAACGCCCTCACAAGCTTGGGTAAACACCTCGTAAACCGCTAGATCTCGCGTGAATTGCGGCACAGAATCTTGAAGCGATTGGGGGAACCCAATAGGATTAATACCGGTGGCAGAGCCACCACAATCCATCCGCTGCGCACCGCTTAACCCATGGCCGCGGCTAATCAGAAATGAGTGAAACCAACGTGGAACTTTTGGACTATCTTCGCGAACGCGAGGCAGCCCAGGAGCGCCAATCTCAGGCGCACCCTCGCGTCTAGTAGCTTGTGGGCGTGTGATGTTAGCCCTGCGGCCGAGATGAGTAGGCCGCTGGGCTATTTTTATGCCCACAATCGGCCTTTGCCTTAGCCGATGTGATCAGATGCCCGCACCAGGGTCAGCGGCTCCGGTGCGCGTAACCACGGAATCATGCACACGAGGCTAATCACGCCGGTGACAACGAACGCGGGGAAGAACCCGAACTGGTCCGCTACGAGACCGATGAGGATCGGACCAAGGATTGCCCCGCCGTCTTGAACCATTTGGAAGACGGACAAGACGGCGCCGCCTGCGCGGTCGTTGCCGATGACGTCGGCAACTGCGGCTTGTTGGCCGGGGCTCACGCAGCCCGCGCCGATGCCGGCGATGACCGACATGGCGAAGAGCACCGTGAGACCGGTGCTGGGCGTGAACATTTCGACGGTGCCTAGCAGCCCCATCGCGACAGACATGATGAGGAGTCCGGCGATGACGAGGGGTCGGCGGCCGATGGTGTCGACGAGGCGCCCGGAGATTTGTAGCGTGCCTGCCGTGCCGACTGCGCCGAGCGCCAGCACTGCGCCTGCGACCCACGGTTCGTCTCGCACGGCGGCGGCGAGGAGTGGGAGGATCGCGATGCGGACTCCGAAGTTGACCCAGCCAGTGGCGACGGCCGCGGCGAGGGCTGCGCGGTACACCGGTGATCGAAAGGCTTCGCCGAGCGCCATCGTTTCGCGTGGGGCGGCTTTCGTGGTCGCGGCTTCTCGGAGCTCGGTGCGGCGCAGGCCGATCTGCACAACTGCAGCGGCAACGAGGAGCGCGCCGCCGTACACGATGAACGGGACGCGCAGACCCCACTCGGCGAGGAACCCACCGAGCACGGGGCCGATCATGCCGCCGATGAGAAACGCGGATCCATATGCGCTGGAGACTCGGCCGCGAATTGAGGGCGGACTCAGGCGCACAATGAGCGACATCGCGGAGATCGTGAACATCGTTGAGCCGATGCCTCCCACCCCGCGGTAGACCAGCAGCTGCGTGTAGGAGCCCGCGAACGCCGTGGCGATGGAGGAGGCGGCTACGATGATCAGCCCGCCAAGGTAGACGGGCCGCTCGCCGAGCTTATCGACGAGCCGTCCGCCGACGGGCGCTGTGACGAGGCGGAAGAACGCGAACGCCGACACGATCACCGAGGCGGCTGCGACGCCGACGTTAAACGACTGCGCATACCTTGGAAGGATCGGGGAGATGAGGCCGAATCCGATTGCGATAACGAACGCGGCTCCGATCAGTACCCAAATCGGCACCGGGATAGGTGGGCGATTCTTCGATTGGGCACGTGCAGTCACGTATGAGATTCTCTCACGAGGCGATTGCGCATCCCCGCGCAGTGATCAGAACGGTGGCGGCTGCCCGAGCAGGTCGACCGACCCGATTGGTTCTTCTTGGGGCAGCCTGGGCGGAGGCCGTTGAAGGCGGTCGCCAATCTGCTCAGTGACTTTCTCGGAGATCTTCTCAACTGTTTTCATCGCCTCAGGCATCGTGCGCTTCGGCGGAGGGGCCTTGCTCGGCACCTTGAACACACCGGTGGCGGTTCGAAGGAGCACCGTGTTGTTGGGGCCGTGCCACAAATACTTGCCATCGCCGAGAGATTCGTACGTCCACCACGTATATGGGGAACCAATGTGGTTGTCGGCGTGGGTTTTTGCCCGGTGGTGGCGCCGACATAACGGTGCGAGGTTGCACGAGCACGTGGGGCCACCGGTGCCGTCCTTCTTCCACGGCTCGATGTGGTCACAATCGGTGGACCAGGCCTTACGTGTGCACCAAGGGAACACGCAGCCGCCGTCTCGAAGGCGGACCAGCTCCTTGATACGATCCGGCACCTCGTAGGCATCGACATGGTGGTGATCGCCGAGGTCAATCACCGGGCGCACGATGACTTTGTGGCCGAGGCCAGCGTGTGGGCGGTTGAACCACTCCTGAATGACCGCCGGGGTGAGCACGGTGCCGCGCGGAACGCTCTTGCCTTCGACTCGGATCGGTGTGCAGTTGGAAAACTCTCCACCAATGAACGCCTCAGCCGTGAGGTGCAGGTACACCATGACGTTGGAGTCGCCAGTGCCAGTACCGGACCACCGCGGGCGATCCGACTGGGGTTCGGCGTCGGGACCATCAATCGGACTGCTCCCGTTGCTACCGATGAGGGGTTTGGCGGGCAGGTATTTGGAGCTTCGGGCGAGATCTCCGAGCGCCCAGGCTTGGCGAACGCCGAGCGGCGCCTCGGAACCCTGATCCTTCAGGTGCTTGGCACCGGCTTCGATCGCGAGCTTCAGATCGATGCCATCGAGCAGGCTCATCGTGGCCGCGATGTGGGCGAGGCCTGCCTGCTGGTCGAGCTGGAAGTCGAAGTAGACGCCGCGGGTTTCCTGCGGCCGCGCTTTTTCTTCTTCGACCTGCTCCGCCATGAAGCGGATCTTCGCCTCTTCGATGATCCCGGCGCGGCCCATCGGGGTGTGCCGGGCGTTCGTCTTGGACATGTGGTGATCGACGTATCCAACCGCGTCGGGAGTCAACTCCCAGCACTCGGCGGCAAGCTTCATTGCCCGCCAGACGTCGATATGCCCATCCGCCGCTCGTTTCCACACCTTTGGCAGGAGCATCACGAGAAGCATCGCTTCAGCAAGGAACGTGCGCGCTTTGAACTCGCTGATACGGGCGGCCTCCGCGAATGCGGGCACCGAGAGCTCATCAACATGGAAGCACCCGAACTCCGCGAGCGCGAGCCAGATCTCCTGCGCCTCACGAATCGGATCTGCGCGCCGAGATCCATCATCAACCCTCGGGGCGAGCGCTGCGTGCTTCGCCGGGTTCAACCGGGCCCATTCGAGCGCGAGCAAGACCTTAGCAACCTCGCGCTGACGCTCCTCTTCAGCGATCGCCCCGAGGGAGTCGAGCACTGCCTCAGGCGATGTTGCGCTCTGATACTGAAGCCGACGCAGCCGCGGGTGCGGGCGCAATTCGCGAGGAGGAGCCTTGCGCTGCGGCTTGCGCGGAGGGCGCACACCAGCACCACGCGAAGGAGAGACTTTCTCCTTAACGCGTGGATCGCCGTCGATCACTGGTGTTCGTTCCATACCTCTACAGTAGTACGGACGTATGACATTCACGCGAGGCGAAGTAAATCTGTGAATATGTTCGGAAGAAATCCACAGGTGCAAGGACGTATTCTTCAATAGACGGACTCGTCAACGTCGCCGAGTCCGTCACACGAACGGCACAAAACCGCACAAAACTGCGCAAAACAAACGAAGAGCGAAGCCGAAAGCCGTTTCTTGACCCACGTCAAGGCAAAAAACACAAAGGAGCGGTTGAGTACCAATCGACAGCGAAAAAACGCCGATTGAAAGGTACTCCAATGCAAACCGTCACCCTGACCACCGAACCGTTCACCTGCCCCTCCTGCGTCAAGAAGATCGAGAAGGCGATGACCTTCAAGGATGGCGTTCACGCCGTGCGCGTGCTGTTCAACTCCTCGCGCGTTCAGGTCTCCTACGACGATGAGAAGGTCTCCCCCGAAGAACTGGCCGAAGACCTCACGAAGCTCGGATACCCGGTTCTCAAGACAGCATGAAACCAGACCAATGAAACAGACACATGTCAACCGCATCATGGCCGTCGCCGGGGCACTCCTCGGCGCGGCCGTGATCGCGCACTTCCTCGGCGCACCCACAGGGCACATCGCACGCGATATCGCACTGGCCGCCGCATCCCTCGTGGCCCTTGCCCCGATCGCCTACCGCGCGTGGCAAGCCGCGAGATTCCGCGCATTCTCCATCGAACTCCTCGTGACGGTCGCCGTCATCGGCGCGCTCATCATCGGCGAGTACGTTGAGGCCGCGGTCGTCTCATTCCTCTTCCTCTTCGGCGCGTTCCTCGAAGCACGCTCCCTCGCGCGCACCCGCTCCTACCTCCAAGGCATGATCGAACTCGCGCCCACGACCGCGCTCGTGCGCCGCACCAACGAACGCGGCGAATCCGAGCGCATCGACATCCCCGCCGACGATCTCGTCGAAGGCGACATCCTTCTCCTCACCACCGGCACGCGCATCGCGGCCGACGCCATCGTCATCAGCGGCACCGCCGAAGTCAGCGAAGCCACGATCACGGGCGAGCCGATGCCCGTCACAAAATCCGAAGGTGACGAGATCTACGCGGGCACCGTCGTCGAAACCGGCTATATCGAAGCCGCCGCCACCCGCGTCGGCGCCGAAACCACGTTCTCGCACATCATCACACTCGTCGAAGAAGCCCAAGAAACGCGCACGCCCACGATGCGCTTCCTCGAACGCTTTGCCCGCATTTACACCCCCGCCGTGATCGGCCTCGCGATTCTCGTCGGCGTATTGTTTAGAGACGTCGAGTTGGGGCTCACGTTTTTAGTCATCGCCTGCCCCGGTGCTCTCGTCATCTCGGTTCCCGCCGCGATCGTTGCGGGCGTGGGGAACCTCGCGCGTACCGGCGTGCTCGTCACCTCTGGGGAGGGGATCGAAAACCTCGCGAAGGCCACCACCCTCATTCTCGACAAAACCGGCACCCTCACCCGCGGCGAGCCCGCGGTTGTCCACATGAGCGGCGACTCCGAGGTGCTCCGCCTCGCCGCCAGCGTCGAAGTAGCCTCCGAACACCACCTCGCGCGCGCGATCGTCACCGCCGCCGAGAACCGCGGCCTCGCGTTGAGCGACGTCTCCGATGTTGAGGTCACACCCGGGGTCGGTGTCCGCGGGATTGTTGACGGCGAGCTCGTGTCGGTCGGCAAACTCCCCGGTAGTTTGGGTGCTTCGCCAAATCTACTCCCACGGGTAGAGGAGTGGGAGGCCGCCGGCATGACCGCGGTGTACGTCACGCGCGGCACCAGCGTGCTCGGCGCCATCGCCATTGCGGACGAGCCCCGCTACGAAGCGACCCAGGCTCTTGCTGAACTCCGTGAAACCGGGGTGACCCGCGTCGTCATGGCAACCGGGGACAACCGTGCCGCGGCCACGCACGTGGCCGGCGAAGTCGGCATCGACGAGGTGCACGCAGGCCTGCTACCCAGCGACAAGTCACGCTTGATCGAAGAAGCCCACGCCAAAGGCGAGAAGGTCATCATGGTGGGCGACGGCGTCAACGACGCACCAGCACTAGCGCTCGCAGACGTTGGCGTGGCGATGGGCGGGGCGGGCACCGATGTATCGCAGGCGAGTGCCGACGTCATCCTCATGACCGACCGACTCGACCACCTCACCCACGCGCGGCGGATCGCGAAGAAGACCGCGAACGTCATGCGCCAGAACACGGCGCTCGCGCTCGGCACGGTCGTCGTGCTGCTTACAGGGGTGCTCATGGGCAAGGTTGGGCTCGCCTCGGGGATGCTCGTGCACGAGGTATCGGTGATCGCCGTTGTGCTGAATGCGCTGCGGATCGTGCGCAGCGGGCACAAGGCGCCGGAGCCGGTGGTCCGCGAGCGCGAACTCGCCAATAGATAGGCTGGCACCATGGCGGATACCTGCGTGGCGATAGTGCCGATGTTCTCCGGGCTCACGTACGAGGAGCAGTTGGAGGTCGCCCGGTTCGCCCACCCGATCCGGCGCCAGCGCGGGGAGATCATCTACCGCGAGGGCGAGGCAACGGCCACGCTGCTAGTGGTGCACAAGGGGCGGGTGAAACTTTCTCACACCGCCCCATCCGGCCAGGAGCAGCTCCTGCGGGTGCTCGAACCAGGCGACTTCATCGGCGAAGCCTCGTACGTCACGGGCGAGCAACCCGGCCACACCGCCACTGCTCTAACGGATGTGGAACTTTGCTCGTTCAACCACTCCGACCTCGGCGAGCTCGTGCGCGCGTTTCCCGATATCGCGATGCGCATCCTCCACACCGTCACGCGCCGCCTGAGTGAAACCGAGCGCTTATTAGCCGACATTTCGACGGCGGACGTTCAGGCGCGTATCGCGCGCTACCTTCTCGATCTCCCCGGCGAGTGGTCGACGGATGACGGCGCAGGTCCAGTGGTGAAGGTGCGTTTGCCGCTGGCGAAGAACGCGATCGCCTCGCTGCTGGGCACGAGTCCGGAGACGCTCTCGCGCAGGCTCGCAGGCTTCGTTGAGGCAGGGCTCATCACCATGGCCGGGCGCGACGTCACGGTGCTCGACGTCGCGGGCCTGTCAAAGATCGCGGAAACCTAACCGGGCGTTACAGGGAACTGTCGACGACCTCGCGCGCCTCGGCGTTGACCTGCTCAAGGTGCTCAGCAGAGACGAAGGATTCGGCGTAGATCTTGTACACATCCTCGGTTCCCGAGGGGCGGGCGGCGAACCACGCGTTGTCGCTCGTCACTTTGAGCCCACCGATGGCGGCATTGTTGCCCGGCGCGGCCGTCAGCTTTGCGGTGATCGGATCCCCGGCGAGGGTCTCGGCGGTCACATCCTCCGGAGAAAGTCCAGAGAGTGCCGCCTTTTGCTCGCGCGTGGCAGGAGCGTCGAGGCGGGAGTACCAGCTCTGCCCGTAGCGGGAGACGAGCTCGGCATGGCGCTCGGTCGGGGTCTTGCCGGTCACGGCGAGGATCTCCGAGGCGAGCAGGGCGAGGATGATGCCGTCCTTATCGGTCGTCCACACGGTGCCGTCCTTGCGAAGGAACGAGGCGCCGGCGGATTCCTCCCCGCCGAAGCCGAGCGAGCCATCGAGTAGGCCGGTCACGAACCACTTGAAGCCCACGGGCACCTCAACGAGCGAGCGGCCAAGGCCGGCGGCTACGCGGTCGATCAGCCCAGAGGACACGAGCGTCTTGCCCACGGCGGCGGCCTCGCTCCAGTCGGGACGGTGGGTGAACAGGTAGTCGATTGCGACGGCGAGGTAGTG
>CAYVDF010000076.1:0-8108 GCA_964450475.1 uncultured Pseudactinotalea sp. | reverse complement strand
ACGCAGAACTGTCGTGACCGACTGGCGCTCGTGCGCCGAGAAGGCCGCAAGCTTCGCAACCATGACACCTTTACTCTCGTAAATTTATTCAGGACGGGGCAAAGGCTGTTCGTGAGCCCGCTCGGCAACGTGCCGAGCTGACCGGGAGCACGTGCGTGGCGGAGGGTGGGGGATTCGAACCCCCGGAGGTTTCCCTCAACGGTTTTCAAGACCGCCACAATCGGCCGCTCTGTCAACCCTCCAACAGAAGATTCTTACCTATCTTGCCGCCCATGTCTAACTGCGCAAACTATCCTGGGTGCATGTTCATTATGGATATCGACGGCGATACACTCGTTCCTCGCGACCTCCCCACCCCCACACCCGGCCCCGGCCAGGTGCTCATCGAGGTCGCCGGTGCCGGCGTCAACCGCGCCGACCTCCTCCAAATGAAGGGCCTGCACCCGCCCCCACCCGGCGCACCCGCGTGGCCCGGACTCGAGGTCAGCGGAGTGATCCAAGCCGTTGGCGACGGCGTCGATCCCGCCCTCATCGGAACTCGCGCCATGGCGCTTATTGACGGCGGAGGGTACGCCTCCCATGCTCTCGCCTTCGCGGCCGACCTCCTTCCCGTTCCAGACTCCGTGGATCTCACCCACGCCGGTGGACTCCCCGAGGCGCTCGCCACGATGTTCACCAACTTCGTCGACTCCGCTGGCCTAGACCCGCGCGAAAACAACGGCAAGACCGTGCTCGTTCACGGCGGTTCCGGCGGGGTTGGCACGACCTCGATCCAGTGGCTGCGAGCCACCGGCGCTGTCGTGTTCGCCACCGCGGGTGGGCCTGAGCGCGCAGAGCGCTGCAACGAACTTGGCGCCTTCGGCATCGACTACCGCGAAGAGGACTTCGTTGAGGTCGTGCGCAGCGCCACGGGCGATCGGGGAGCGGACGTCATCCTCGACGTTGTTGGCGCCGCCTATCTCCAGCGCAACATCGAGGCCCTCGCAACTTGGGGCCACCTCGCGATCATTGGCATGCAAAAGGGCACGAAGGCAGAAATCAATCTCGGGCCGCTGCTGTACAGGCGCTTATCGATCTCCGGCACTGTCCTGCGCTCGCGCACCCGCGAGGAGAAGGCCGCGATCATCGCCGGGGTGAACAGCCACGTCATGCCCCTCGTCGAACGCCGTGAGGTCCGCCCGATCATTCACGAAGAGATACCGCTGGCTCAAGCAAGCGACGCGCACGCCGCGATGGCGGCAGGTGAGATCTTCGGCAAGGTCGTGCTCACGCCCTAAGACGAGCGATGCCCGCCAGCTCCCAAGGGAACTGGCGGGCATCGCGAGTTTTACGCAATACGCGTGGCTATTTAGCCAACCTCATCCGCGAGGTCGCGGTCGAAGGTGGTCTGAATGGCGTTGGCAGCCGCTTCGAGCGTTGCCTTGACGTCAGCGTTGGCGCTGAGGATCTTCTGCAGACCCTGGGCGAGCTCGCGGTCACCACCGGGGATGAACACGCGGGCGAAGTCCTGGCTGCGGGTGAGCTCGAGCTGGTTAACAGCAACCTCAAAGAGGGGGTTGTCAACGTAGTAGGCGCTCATGTCCGAGGTGGAACGCACGGGCAGGTAGCCGGTGCCGGAGGAGAAGAACGCGGTGTTCTCAGGGTTGGTGAGGAACGTTGCGAGCTTCGCAGCAGCGAGCTGCTTCTCCGGGGAGGAGGCTGCCGAAACAGCGATACCGGCACCACCGGTGGGAACGATACCGGTCTGAGCCTTCGGGCCGCCGGGCAGGAACGCCGTGGCAACTTCGAAGTCAGCGGTGTCGAGGATGCCCGAGAGCGAACCGGTCGAGGCAACGACCTGAGCCACCGCACCAGCGGAGAACGCCGTGGCCGGGTCACCAGAAAGAACCGAGGCGTAGCCCGAGTTCACGAGGTCCTGAGCGAAGGTGAGGGCCTCAACGGTCTCGTCACTGGTCAGGGTAGCGAGGTCCCACTCGTTCGACCAGCCACCGCCGTAACCCCAGACGAGGTTAGCCATCGTCCAGGCGGGGTACTCAGCTTCGTTCGGGTAGCCAAAGCCGATCATGTCCTTGTTGGACTCAACGATCTTCTGGGCGTTCGCTGCTACTTCTTCCCAGGTCTTGGGAGCTTCGGTGATGCCTGCTGCTTCGTAGGCATCCTTGTTGTAGTAGAACAGTGGGGTCGAGCGTGCGTACGGCACCGCGTAGTGGTTACCTTCGTAGAGGTAGTCGTTGTACAGCGCGGGCACGTAGGAGTCGGTCTCCTCACCAAGTGCGGCGAGGATCGGGTCGATCGGCGTGATGGCGTCGATCAGGTACTGCGGGAACCACGTGGCGTCAGAAAGAACCACGAGGTCACCAGCGTCGCCGCTGACCTGCGCGGCCTGGAACTTCTGCATGACCTCTTCGTAGTTGGCGCCTGCGGTGACGTGCTCAACCTTGATGCCGGTCTCTTCGGTGAACTTGGCGATCAGTTCCTTTTCGAGGTCGATCGAGCCACCGGGGTGGTTGGTCCAGAAGGTGACCGAGTCAGCGGGCTCTACGCCCTCGTACTTGTCACCTGCTTCGGCATCCTGGCCACCGCTCGGCTTGTTGTCGCCATCGGAAACCGAGGGGCCACATGCGGTGAGCACCAGCGCCGTCGAGGCGAGTGCCGCAATGAGGCCGGCACCCCTCTTGGAGCGTGCGGATCGTAGTGTAGTCACATCGTGCCTTTCATTTTCATGTGTGATGTGCGGGCGCCGTGTTACTTGACAGCACCCTGAGTTAATCCAGCAACGATGTATCGCTGCAGGAACGCGAACAGGATCAGAACCGGCACAATAACCATCACGGCACCAGCCATGTGGACGCCGAAACTGCCTGTTTCGCTCTCGATTGACTGCAGGAGGTTGAGTCCCACCGGCAGAGTCATTTTGCTTGGACTATCGGTAATGACCAATGGCCACAAGAAGGAGTTCCATTCACCGACAACGGTGATGAGCGCGACCGTGGCGATCGTTGGGATCGTCACGGGGACGACGATCTGCCACAGTTTGCGCCAGTGCCCGGCACCGTCCAACTCAGCTGCCTCGAGCAGCTCGGCTGGCAGCGTTTTGTTTTGTTGGCGCAGCAGGAACGTACCGAATGCCGTTCCGAGGCCGGGCAGGATGATTCCCCACAGGGTATTTCGCCCGCCGAGCGATGAGATCGTCATGTAGTTAGGCACCAGCGCGGCCTCGGGCGGAACCATGAGCGCAACGAGGATGATCATGAAGAACACGTTGCGGTACTTGAAGTCGATAAACACCAGGGCGTAGGCCGAGGTGATCGCGAGGGTGACCTTCACCAGCGTTCCCACGGAGGTCACGATGAGGGAGTTGGTGAACACGCGGGCGAGTGGCACGCGGTCGGCGACCTGCGTGTAGTTGTTGATCGTTGGCGCCTTGGGCAGCAACGTCGGGTGCAGGGTGACGATCTCGTTGACCGGCTTGAAGGAGGAGAATGCCATCCAGACGAGCGGGAGCGCGATGAGGAGGAACGCGAGGATCATCGGCACGTACCCCGTCAACAGGGTGCTCATGATGTTTTCCTTCGAGAACGCCTTGCGGTGCTCCCCGGAATCGATCATCCGTTGGGTCCGGCGTTCCTTGCGCCGCAGTTGGCTGCTGCTCAGAGTACTCATGAGTAGTGCACCCTCCGTTCAACAAAGCGCATCTGTAGGAATGTCACGATGAACAGGGTTACGAACAGCACCACGGAGATCGTGGCGGCGTACCCGGCGCGCTGGTAGGTACCGAAGCCCTGGAGGTAAATCTCGAAGATGAGGGTGTTCGTTCCGTTCCCCGTCGGGGTCATCGTGCGCAGGAGGTCGAACGCTTGCATCGAGTTGAGGATCGTCGTCACGAGCAAGAAGAACACCGTCGGGGTGAGCAGTGGGAAGACGATCGAGAAGAAACGGCGGGTGGGGCTTGCGCCGTCAATTGACGCAGCTTCAATGAGATCCTTCGGGATCGTCTGCAACCCGGCGAGGAAGATGACGGCCGCGTACCCTAGGTTCTTCCAGATGTAGACAATGATGACCATGAGCAGCGACATCTTGGGGTTGATGAACCACTCGGGTGAGGTTTTGCCGAAGTAGATGAACGCGTAACGCAGCACCCCAATGTTGGGGTCGAAGATGAAGTTCCACACGAGCCCAACACCGACACCGGAGAGCACGTACGGGGAGAAGATCGCGGTACGCGCGAGCCCGCGGCCGGGGATGTTGCGGTTGAGTACGAGCGCGAGCAGCAGGCCGATGATCATCGATCCGGCCACCGCCGAGACGGTGAAGATCCCCGTCACCTTCCACACCTCAACACCCGATGGGGAGGTAAAGAACTCTGCGTAGTTGCGCAGGCCGATGCTCCTCGCCGTAGAGGAACCCATACGCCAGTCAAGCGTAGAGAAGAACAGGTTCATCCCGAGCGGGTAATAAATAAAGGTTGCGATGAGTAAGAGGTTCGGCGTTACAAACGCGAAGAACCACGCGGTGTTGCGGCGTTTGCGCCGCTTATTCTCGCGAGCTCTAACTGTTTCTATTTGCTGCATTACTTCCGTTGATTCAGTTTCTGACTGTGGCTGCAACCGCATCTGGGCAAACCTTGACTATTACAGCAAAGATTTTCCGCCCCCGTTTGCATTTGCCTGGATATTCATCACCCAGTTACCGGGTGTTTACCTCTGCCTCCTCTTCGCCTCATCCTTATTGAACGTGATTGAGCCTACCGCTCGCGAGCGCTTGCGCCAATGCAGGCGCGAGTGGAACGCGCGGAATCAGGGTCGCCTGCGCCGCGTGATACACATCGGGTTTGCCCGCCCAAATCCCCTCGCTCGCCTCATTCGCGGGCGAGAGTTCGTGAATCCACGACCCTTCTGGATCGATGAGGTGCACCGCTGCGTATTCCCACCACAGGCGGTACCACCGCTCGTACACGGCATCACCCGTGCGTTGAAACAGGGCCGCCGCCGCCCCGATCGCCTCAGCGATAACCCAGTGCATGCGCTCGCGAACAATCGGCGCGCCATCAAAGTCGACCGTGTACACGAACCCGTCGGACCCATCGACGCTCCAGCCGTCGTCGATCGCCTGCGCAAACAGCGCCAGCGCGCCCTCAGCGAGCGTCGCCGGAGCCTGCTCGCCCCGCGCAATGAGCGAGGCCTCCACGTGCAGCGCGAGCCGCGCCCACTCCAACCAGTGCCCGATCGTGCCACCAGCCGGCCGGAATGGGTGCGCCGGGTTGCCTGCGTTGTAGTCAAGCACCGGCTCCCACGCCGAGGTGTAGTGCTCCGGTATCCGCCACCCGTGATCGCGCGCAAACCCGAGCGCGCGCTCCGTGATCCGCAGCGCCCGCTCTCCCCACACATCCTCACCCGTCGCAACAAACGCCTCGACCATGTGCATGTTCGAGTTGAGCCCGCGGTAATCCTCCGCCTGCCCAAACGTGGAGTCGAACGATTCCGTGATCATCCCTGCTGCGTCGTCCCAAAAATATTTTTCTATGACGTCGAGCGCCTCGGTGAGCAGATCATCGGCGCCTGGGCGTTCGGCTGCTTTGGCCGATGCTGCCGCGAGCACAACGAACGAGTGCGCGTACGCATCCTTCGATGTCTCACTCGGCCGGCCATCGCCATCGAGGGCCGTGAACCAGCCGCCATGCTCGGTATCGCGAAACGCCCCGGCGAGCGCGGTGAGCCCGTGATCGACTTGGCTTGCAGCGCCGGGGCGCCCGAGCAGGTGCGCAAGAGAGAACACGTGGATCATCCGGCACGTGATGTACAGATCATGACCACGCCCCGCCATCACCGAGCCATCCGAGCCGAGGTACCCGAACCCGTGATCGGTGCTGGCTTCTGAGGCAAACCCGATGAGTGCATCGAACTCACCTTCCAACCAGCGGGCGTGTGGAGGCGACGCCATCGCCGTAGAAGGATCGAGCCACATGTTTAGTAGGGTAAGCCTTTTCCTCTCTTCCGGTCGGAGATTGCCTTGCGAAGCCGCGCAGGTTTGCCAGATTGTTACCAAAGGCTGCGCGCGTGGCAGGAATCGGGCGTTCGGGGCATCATAGAAATATGACCGAAGAGCAGCCAAAAGAGCAGACCGCGGCCGAGGCCCCATCCCCGAAGATCATCGTTTCCTCCTCCGAGGGGGTGGCGATGGCTGATCCGGATTACGACCCGACCGAGGATGTTGGCGAACCCGCGAAGGTCATGCGCATTGGCACTATGATTAAGCAGCTCCTCGATGAGGTGAAGGCCGAACCGCTTGATCTCACCGCTCGGGAAACGTTGGCTGGCTTGCACGCGCGCTCGATCGCTGAGCTTAAGAGTGCGCTCTCTGATGACCTCGCCGAGGAGCTGGACCGGATCGTGATCCCGCTGCAGGAGGCGCCCTCGGAGGCGGAGCTGCGCATCGCCCACGCCCAGCTCGTTGGCTGGCTCGAGGGCCTGTTCCACGGGATCCAAACCGCGCTCGTCGCCCAGCAGATGATCGCGCAGAACCAGCTCTCGTCAATGCGGCGGGCACTCCCGCCGGGACTCGCCGGCGAGCGGCGCCAGCGCAACGAGGAAAGCCCCGAGCGCCAAGAGCGCCCGGGGCAATACCTGTAAGGCTCTAGCCCTTGACCGATCCGGCGAGGAGCCCGCGCACGAAGTAACGCTGCAGCGCGAGGAACACCACGAGCGGGATGACCATCGACAAGAACGCACCTGAGGTCAGCAGGTGCCAGTCCTGCCCACGCGAGCCGGCGACGTCGGCGAGCTTCGCAGTGAGCGGTTGAGCCGTCGTCGAGCCACCCGCGAACGTCAACCCGACGAGCAGGTCGTTCCAGACCCACAGGAACTGGAAGATCGCGAACGAGGCGATCGCGGGAAGCAGCAGCGGGAGCATGATGCGCTCGAACACGGTCACGTGCCCTGCGCCGTCCACTTTCGAGGCCTCAATGAGGTCGCGAGGGATCTCCGCCATAAAGTTGTGCAGCAGGAAGATCGCAAGCGGCAGGGCGAACGCCGAGTGCGCCACCCAGGTGGCGAGGAACGGGTAGCTGCTCATGAGCCCGGAGGAGGAGAAGATCCTCAGCAGCGGGATGAGCCCCATCTGTAGCGGCACGATCTGCAGCGCGAACACGAACACGAACACCCAATCGCGCCCACGCCACTCCAGCACGGAGAACGCGTACGCGGCCATCACGGCGAGCAATAGCGGGATCACGGTCGCCGGAATCGTAATAACGACCGAGTTGATGATGTAATCCATCAAGTTCCACTGCGACGAGCGCCCAAACAGCAGCGTCTCGTAGTTCGACAGCGTGAACTGTGGGTTCGTGAACGCCGTCCACCACCCAGACGTCTTCACGGCCGCCTCGGGGCGGAACGAGGAAATAAACAGCCCGAGCGTCGGCAGCGTCCAAATGACGGCGATAATGATCGCGATCGCCGAACCGATCGGGTTCGATGTGCGCCGCTTGAATGACGACGCCACACCCTTGTTGTGGGTGTCTTTGAGTTTTGGTTGAGTCGTCGTGGTCATATCAACGCACCGCCCGGTTCAGCGCCATCTGGCGAATGTTGTAGGCCACGAGTGGGATGACGAGCACGAAGATCGCGATAGCCATGGCCGATCCAATGCCGTTTTCAGCAAAGTCGAAGGAGTAGTCGTACATCTGGTTCGCCAACACCTGGGTGTTGAACCGCGCACCGGTCATCGTGCGGGTGATGTCGAAGATCTTCAAGGTGGCAATCGAGATCGTCGTCAACACAACCACCAGTGAGGGGCGGATGCTCGGGATCGTGATGAAGCGGAACATCTGCCAGCCGTTGACCCCATCGAGGGTGGCTGCCTCGATCATGTCTTCCGGCACGGCCTTGATCGCCGCGGAAAGCACAACCATCGCAAACCCGGCTTGGATCCAGATCATCACGAAGATGAGGAAAATCGTGTTGAGAGGGGAGTCCTGCAAGAACCGCACGGGTTCAAACCCGAGCCCGGTGATGATCGCGTTGAGCACACCAATCTGTACGTTGCCCCCGCCGCGGTATTCGTAAACAAATTTCCAGATGATACCGGCGCCGACGAACGAGATCGCCATC
>CAYVDF010000075.1:0-8114 GCA_964450475.1 uncultured Pseudactinotalea sp. | reverse complement strand
GCAAGGACGAGGACGACTTCTCCACGATCCAGGTCCGCGCCACGTCCGGTGACAACCGCCTCGGCGGTGACGACTGGGACCAGCGGATCGTCGAGCACCTCATCAAGGAAGTGAAGAACGCCGAAGGCGTCGACCTGTCGAAGGACAAGGCCGCCGTCCAGCGTTTGCGTGAGGCAGCCGAGCAGGCGAAGAAGGAACTGAGCTCGGCGCAGCAGACGACGATCTCGCTCCAGTACCTCTCGATTGGCGAGAACGGCCCCGTCCACCTCGACACCAAGCTGACGCGCGCGCAGTTCCAGCAGATGACCGCCGACCTCATCGAGCGCACCAAGGCGCCGTTCCAGCAGGTCATCAAGGACGCCGGCATCAAGCTCGCCGACATTGACCACGTGGTCTTGGTCGGTGGTTCCACCCGTATGCCCGCCGTGACCGACGTGGTGAAGGAACTGACCGGCGGCCGCGAGCCCAACAAGGGCGTCAACCCTGACGAGGTGGT
This sequence comes from uncultured Pseudactinotalea sp., assembly GCA_964450475.1. Lineage (GTDB taxonomy): Bacteria > Actinomycetota > Actinomycetes > Actinomycetales > Beutenbergiaceae > HY158. The sequence goes on along the minus strand of CAYVDF010000075.1, from coordinate 7,618 downwards.
GGCCGTTGGCGCCGCGCTCCAGGCAGGCGTCATCAAGGGTGAGCGCAAGGACGTGCTCCTCATCGACGTCACCCCGCTGAGCCTCGGCATCGAGACCAAGGGCGGCGTCATGACAACGCTCATCGAGCGCAACACCGCGATCCCCACGAAGTCCTCGGAAGTGTTCTCCACTGCCGAAGACAACCAGCCGTCCGTGCTCATCCAGGTGTACCAGGGCGAGCGTCAGTTCGCGCGTGACAACAAGCTGCTCGGCACCTTCGAGCTGTCCGGCATCGCCCCCGCACCGCGCGGCATGCCCCAGATCGAGGTGGCCTTCGACATCGACGCCAACGGCATCGTGCACGTATCCGCCAAGGATCGCGGCACGGGCAAGGAACAGTCGATGACCATCACCGGTGGCTCGGCCCTCCCGCAGGAGGAAATCGACCGCATGGTGAAGGAAGCTGAAGAGCACGCCGCTGAGGACGCCAAGCGCCGCGAGGAGCAGGAACTGCGAAACGCTGCCGAGCAGCAGGTCTACACGACCGAGCAGCTTCTCAAAGACAACGCGGACAAGCTCCCTGAGGATATCTCTGCGGAGGTTAAGGAAGTGTCCGACAAGCTCAAGGAAGCCCTTGAAGGCGAAGACATCGACGCCGTCAAGGATGCTCAGCAAGAGCTCACCGAAGCCTCGCAGAAGATTGGCGAAGCGCTCTACGCTGCTGACCAGTCCGCTGCGGCTGCCGGTGAAGAGGCTCCGGCCGATAGTGATGACGACGTCGTTGACGCCGAAATCGTAGATGAGGACGAGGAGAACAAGTGACCAACGATCCCACGCGCGGCGCACGCGCCGACGGCGAGGATCTGACGGCGGCCGGCACCCCCGAAGGGGTGCCGGCTCCGGCCGACTCTGAGGTCCCCGCCGGCGAGGCCGGCGCCGCTCCCGAAGCATCGGGCGAGACGCCCGAGGTAGACGAGGAGCTCGACGCCCTCGAGAAGGCTCGCAACGAGATGCTCGAGATGGCTGACCAGCTCGCTCGGGCCAAGGCGGATATCTACAACGCGGAGCAACGCCACAACGCCTACGTCCAGCGCACCCGAGGAGAGCTCGGCGCGGCGCGCCAACGCGGACGTGAGGATGTTGTGGAGGCTCTCATCGCCGTCCTCGACGACATTGAGCTAGCGCGCCAACATGGCGAGCTAGAAGGCCCGTTCAAATCGATCGCGGACAAGTTGGAGCAGGTGCTCGCGCAGAACTTCGAGGTCGAGCGCTACGGCGCCACCGGCGATGAGTTTGACCCCAACATCCACGAAGCGCTGATGCACCAGCCGAAGGAGGGCGTCGAAACGGATGTGATCGACGTCGTCATGCAGCCCGGTTACCGGGTTGGCGAAAAGGTTGTGCGACCAGCGCGCGTGGGGGTGGCTGGCCCTGCGTGATCGAACGCCAGATCCGATTTCCCTGTTGAATGCTCGCGATGAATTAGGAGGTGTGGCATGACCGGACAGGATTGGTTAGAGAAGGATTTCTATAAGTCCCTCGGTGTGCCCAAGGATGCCTCCGAGGCCGACATCAAGAAGGCCTACCGCAAGCTTGCGCGCAAATATCACCCCGACCGCAACGCCGGGGATGAGAAGGCCGAAGCGAAGTTCAAAGAGATCGGCGAAGCCTACGACGTGCTCTCTGATAAGGAGAGGCGTCAGCAGTACGACGCCCTGCGTGCCATGGCGGGAGGCGGACCGCGGTTTGCCTCAGGCCCTGGTGGCCCTGGTGGCGGCGGCTTCGAGGACCTCTTTGGTGGAATGTTTGGTGGTGGTGGCGGCCAACGCGTCCGTTTCTCCACCGGTGGTGGAGGTGGCGGATTTGAGGACATCCTTTCATCGATGTTCGGCGGTGGCGGTGCTCCCGCTGGCTTCGGCGCGCACGCCGGTGCCGACCTCGCCGCCTCGACTCGCCTGCCGTTCCGCTCTGCCGTGAGCGGGGAGCAGGTGACATTAAGCGTTGGCGGGAAGCGCATCAACGTGCGCATCCCCGCAGGCGTGAAGGACGGCCAGAAGATTCGCTTGCGCGGCCGCGGTGAGCCGGGCCATGGCGGGGGGCCAGCGGGCGACTTGATTGTGACTGTTGCCGTTGACCCGCACCCCGTGTTCGGAATTGATGGGCGCAACCTGACGATCACGGTCCCCGTTACCTTCCCCGAAGCCGTCTTGGGTGCCACCGTTTCGGTGCCGACCTTTGATGGCGAGGAAGTGCGCGTGCGGGTTCCCGCTGGCACTGCCTCGGGCGCGCGCCTACGGGTAAAAGGCAAGGGCGTGGTGACTCCCAAGGGCACCGGCGACCTGATCGTGACCGTGAACGTGGCCGTGCCGAAGAACCTCCCCAAGGCCGCGAAGGAAGCCCTCGAGGCTTTCGCTGAGGCGACCTCGGGTGAGGACGTGCGCGCCGGCTTGGCTGAAGAGGCCGCGAGCTAGGTGCTGCCATGTCGTACGATGCTCCCGTTTTCCTAATCTCCGAAGCCGCCGAGGCTGCGGGGATGCACGCGCAGACCCTGCGCACATATGACCGACTCGGCCTAGTGGTGCCTCGGCGCACCGCTGGCCGGGGTCGGCGCTACTCTCGGCGCGATATCGACAAGCTCCGCGAAATCCAGCGGCTGTCGAAAGAAGACGGCGTCAACCTTGCCGGCATTGCCCGGATCTTTGAGCTTGTTGAGGAGAAGGAGCAGCTCCTGGCACAAGTCGAGCGCCTGCTTGGAATCGCGCACCGGCCCCGGGTGTTCACTGCCTCCGCCTCGGGCGACATTGTGGCGAGCGCTCCCGGCGAGCGCCCCCGAGTCACCTCTGATTCCCAGGCGCTCGTGCTGTTCACGCAGCGGCATATGGAGCTCCGCCGCCCGCGCTAGTGCAGGCCGTGCTCACTGGATGGGCGTGACCTCAGTGAGTTCAGCGTTTCTCGCGGTTTCTCTTGCGCGAGTTCGACAGTTTTCGCGGCTGGGCTCGCCGAGTTCGACCTTCTGCGCCATGGCATAAGCGCTTTCGCAAAGTATGTTGAATTCAGTCGCCCAGCGAGAACTCCCGAAGCGCTTCACAATCCCCAATTACAAACTCTCGGCGCAGATCTGATGGTGCGCCAGCCTGTAATCGGCGTGTGCCTAGAATTGCAACCAAAGCGGAGCATCCACTTCTCACGCTGGCGCGGAGTCGTGGAGGCGTCCTAGCGCTAGATGAGCTCCGTGAGGCGGGTTTCTCGCAGGATCAGATTTTCCGGCGTGCCAGGTCGGGTGCATGGAGCCGAGTGGCTCGCGGCGTTTACGATGTCTTGCCCAACCACGAGTGGGATGACCCCTACGACAGCGCCAGGAAACGAGCCGCATGGACTGGGCTTCTTGCAGTACCTAGCGGTATCGCAGCCGGGCTGACCGCTCTCGCAATACACGGCGTCTGGGGTCTGCCAACTGACCTCATGCCCGAGGTCGGAGCGATCCTCCCGAACCGGCCTCGCGCCCGTGAAGGGGTTAGGATCCGCTACATAGCTGAGTGCGAGACCGTCACGATCAACGGGCGCGAAGTTGCCGCCCCGATTCCAGCACTTGTCCAAGCGCTCCCAGAACTCGAGCGCAATAATGCGGTAGCGATTCTAGACTCCGCGTGCAACCGAAAACTCATCAAGTACGACGATCTCTACGAGATTCGGGAACGCCTGAGAGGCAGGAGAGGTTCGCGCAAGGTGTACCCCTGGTTTCCCCTTGTCGAGCCGAAAGCACAATCACCCTTCGAAACGTACGCGCGGCTGCAGTGCCGGGATGCGGGAATTCCGCCTCCCACTCTCCAAGTGCAGATTCACGATGAGGTGAAGGGCACCTACGCCTATGGCGATCTCGGTTGGCAGCGCAGAGATGGCCTTTGGATCCTCATAGATCTGGATGGTCGCCGCTACCACGAGGATCCAAGATCCCTCGTCGCAGATCGGCGCCGGCAAAACAGTATCGCGCTGACCGGACGATACATCCATCTCCGGTTTGCGTGGGAAGATCTGCGCACTGGCGCGATCCCCAAGACGGTGCAGAAGGCGCTCGCCAATAACTACTGGCCGCCGTATTAATCTCCAGCGTACGAGGCAGCCATTCTCGCAGCGCACAACACAGGCCACCACAAGCAACACAGCCCGAACGTGTTCCACATAACGGAATAGTTATTCCCATCTGGTAAATTAGTAGGCACCGATACCGCACTCAACTCTTAAGGGAAATCGTGAAACTCACTGTCTACCTTGCCGGCGAAATCCACACTGACTGGCGCGACGAGCTCGTCGAGAAGGTGAAAGCCAAGGGCTTGGATTACGAATTCGTCTCTCCACAGCTCGTGCACGATCGTTCAGACAACATCGGGGAGGACATCAAGGGCAAACAGCCGAACAACTACTTCCGCGATCTTGCCGCCTCGGATGTCAATAACTTCCGTACCGAGGTGCTCATGAACAAGGCGGATATCGTCATCGCGCTGTTCGGTGAGAAGTACCGTCAGTGGAACACGGCGATGGATCTGAGCACGGGCATCGCGCTGGGCAAGCCGACCATCATGATTCGCCCGGAGGAGTTCATCCACCCCCTCAAGGAACTCTCGCGCAAGACCAACGTCACGGTTGAGACAGTCGACCAAGCCGTCGAAGTCCTCGCCTACGTCTTCGAATAAATTATTGACGGCGAGGCTCCTCTCGCCATCTGATCTCACCGCTCGCACGCGCGGGCGGTGAGTATTATTAACGCATGTCACAGGGCATCGAGGTACCAAGCACCGCGGACTGGACGTGGGTGCTCACTCAGCGTTGCCCCCAGTGCGGGGTCAACGTGCAAGAACTAACCGTCGCAGAGATTGCCAAGCGCGGCCGCCAGCACATCACCGACTTCGTCCACGTCCTCGAAGAGAACCCGGACGCGGGCGTGCGCCCCGAAAGCGGCGCGTGGTCGATGCTCGAATACGGCGCACACCTGCGCGATGTTTGCGTTGTGTTCCGCGCACGCATCAAGGCCATGCTCTTGCACGATACGCCCTCGTACCCGGACTGGGATCAAGAAGTCGCCGCCGCGGAGGGCCGCTACAGCGAGCTCAGCGCGAACGACGTCGCCGATAGCCTACGCGCCAGGGCCGATGACATTTTTCTCGACGTCGAGAACCTCACCACCGAGGAATTCCAACGCACCGGCCTCCGCTCCGATGGCCACGTATTCACGATCGAAAGCCTGCTGCAGTACTTCTTCCACGAGCTCGCCCACCACTGGTGGGACGTCAGCGGCCAACGCTACGCCGACTAAGGGCCGAACTTCCTAGGCCTCCGACGCCGGCGGCGTCGGAATCCACTTCCCGCGGTGGGAGGAAAATACCACCTGAGTTTCCGTGCCGCGCACAGCCGGATGTGTCGTCACGTGATCGAGCACGAAGTTTTTTAGCTGCTCACGATCCGACACCGCCACCGTCACCATGAAGTCGGAGCGCCCGGTCAGGTGCGTCACCTCGATAACGTTCGGCGCATCGATCATCGCCTGCGTAAAATGATCCACCGCCTCGCGCGAATGGCTCGCCATGTACACGGTGATAATCGCGCGCAGCCCGTACCCCAGCGGCGCGTGATCAAGGTCGAGCCTCGGAGGGGACATCACCCCCGAGTTATACAGCCGCCGCACCCGATACGCGCAGGTCGACTCGGGTGTCGCAAGCCGGGCGGCGAGTGCCTTATTCGTCAGCCGCGGATCTTCGCTCAGCAGCCTCACGATCTGGTAATCGAGGTCATCCAGCGACGGCGCCTGCCTAGTCATCGGTCGACCTCCTTGACGTTGCGTACCCGCTAACCGCAGTTGTTCTATAAACAGTAATAGCGGCGTATTCTCGCTGTTTTATTAAGGATTCTTGCCTCATACTGTTGTAGCAGTAAGTTTAGACCTATGGATCACAGTATGGACACTCGCGCCGTCCACGCAGGACGCGAAGATCTCACCGAGCTCGGCGTTCACGCCCTTCCCATCGACCTTTCCACCACGTACCCGCTCCCAGATATCCAACTCGGCGGCGACTCGTATGAGGCCCTTGCCTCGGGTGGCGAAATCCCCGAAGGTGGCAGCGCCGTCTACGCGCGCCTGTGGAACCCGACCGTCGCGCGGTTCGAAGACGCGATCGCAGAGTTGGAGAACGCTGACAACGCCGTCGCGTTCGCCTCCGGTATGGCTGCTATCACCGCGATGCTCATGACGCTGACGGCGCAAAAGCGCCACGTCGTTGCCGTGCGCCCGCTGTACGGCGGCACTGATCACCTGCTCGACTCCGGGATGCTCGGAACGACGGTCACGTTCGTCGGGGCGGGCAACGTTGCCGATGCCATCACTCCAGAGACCGGCCTCGTTATCCTCGAGAGCCCCGCGAACCCCACGCTCGAACTCGTCGATATCGCAGACGTCGTACGTCAAGCCGGCGATGTTCCCGTCGCCGTCGACAACACGTTTGCCACCCCCGTGCTCCAGCGTCCACTCGACCTGGGTGCCGCGCTGAGCTTCCACTCCGCCACGAAGTACCTCGGCGGTCATGGCGATGCCATCGGTGGCATCATTGCCTGCAACCACGAGCATGCTGCGGCGCTGCGCCACACCCGCGCCCTCACCGGTGGCATCCTCCACCCGCTCGCCGCATATCTTTTCCACCGCGGGCTCACGACTCTGCCAATTCGGGTTCGCGCCCAGCAAGACAACGCGCAGAAGGTCGCCGAATGGCTCACCTCCCACGAGGCCGTCGAGCGCGTCTACTTCCCGGGCCTCAACGGCGACGCCGAATTGCTTGACCGGCAGATGGATGGCCCCGGTTCGATCGTGTCGATCAAGCTGCGCGGCGGCTTCGAGGCAGCGTCGAAGGTGGCCTCGTCGGTCAAGTTGTTCCTCCACGCGGTCTCGCTCGGCGGGGTCGATTCCCTCATCCAGCACCCGGCTGCGCTCACGCACCGCCCCGTCACCGCCAGCGCGAAGCCTGGCGATGACATTCTGCGCCTGTCGATCGGCATCGAGTCACCCGAGGATCTCATCGCCGATCTCGACCAGGCGCTGCGTGCCTAGGCCGCAAGCGTAACGCCGGGCCTTACTGGTCGATGTCGGGCAGCACCCGGTTGATTGGCTCCGCATCGTGGTGATCTTCGGCGTCGATGAGCTCGGCTGGTTCGCCCTGCTCGACGAGGGGCGCCGCGGCATCGACCGGGTCGACTCGCACAGGCTGGATCTCGCCTAGGAAAATCTTTTCGGCCCAGTGGCACGCCACCTTGTGCTCAGGCGAGACCCCTTCGATCTCGACAGTGCGTAGCTTCGGGCGCTCGGTATCGCAGCGTGCTTTCTGACGCCATGGGCAGCGCGTATGGAACTTGCACCCCGAGGGCGGGTTCGCGGGCGACGGTAAATCACCGGCAAGCAGGATTTGTTCGCGCGAGTCCTCGACCACCGGGTCCGGCACCGGCACCGCTGAAAGCAGTGAGCGAGTGTACGGGTGGAGCGGGTGAGTGTAGATCTCATCGGCGGTGGCTTCTTCGGCGAGCTCACCGAGATACATCACTCCGATCCGATCGGAGATGTGGCGCACGACGGCGAGGTCGTGGGCGATCACCACATAC
>CAYVDF010000074.1:0-8631 GCA_964450475.1 uncultured Pseudactinotalea sp. | reverse complement strand
TTCTTTGCGTGGCATGACCGCGAGCGGTGGCACAAACGCGAAGCATTCCTTTGGTGTTGGCACACCGAAGGCGTGTACGGCCTCGGTCCACGGCTGGGGCCCGAAAAAGAATTCGCGCGTGCCTGGGTCAGAGAGCTCGGTGATGAGCTGTGCGAGCCCGTCGACGTGGCCGAGCCCGAGGTAGCGCCCGAGACGAGAATTGATGAGGTGGAGCCGTGAACGCCAGAACGTCACGACGTCGCCAAACGCTGACGTGAGGATAGGAAAGGAATGGGCGGCGTGAATCGGGGAGGCGAGTCGCGCCGTCACGTCGGCAAGTGTGGCGGGGTCAACGGTGCGCAGGAGGCCGTCGCCGATATAGCCGACCCCATAGGTGAGGAGGTGGCCGATTTCTTCGGGCACGTGCGGGGTGAGGGTGACCATCGTGTATGCAGACGTGGGGGCGAGGCGAACGAAGCCTGCCATTGCGGCGGGAAGGCTCACGGCGCGCTCCCCCAGGCTTGCTCGATGATCTCGATGGGGATGAGGGTGGTAGCCCACTGGCGTGAGGGAATGTTGCGGGCGGCGGCGGTGATGGCGGCGTCGGCCTGGGCGAGCCAGCCTTGCCCGATGGCGCGCTGGGCACCGCGCGGGGCGGGCAGTTCGGTGGCGGCTGCTGCGGCGGCGGCTTCGAAGGTGGGGTAATCGGCGGGCTGGTGGCGGCGGTACCACCACGCTTTGTCGGCGATGTAGTCGGCGCGGATTGCTTGCTCGCCGACGTCGGCAGCGGCAGGCTGCCACTCGCGAACGAACGCGGCGCGGCCAGAAAACCATTGTTGGAAGGTGAGTTGGCTAATCGCCTGGAGTTGCGCGCTTCGGTGATCGTGCGAGGTCACGGCACCCCCATTCACTACCCTTCCTGCCGGGTGCGCCGACGGGCGAGAAAGAACTCAATGATCATCGGCAGCACGGAGACGGCGACGATGAGAAGTATTGCGATCTCTAGGTTATCGTGCACGATGGGCACCTGTCCGAGAAAATAGCCCAGGATCGTGACTCCGCTCGCCCACAGCACCGCCCCGACGGCGGACCAGATAAAGAAGCGGCGCCGGGGCATTTGGCCGACGCCGGCGACGACCGTGATGAACGTACGCACGATCGGCACGAAGCGCCCAATGACGAGGGCCTTGTTGCCGTATTTATCGAAGAACGCGATCGTGTCATCGAAGTACTTACGTTTGAGGAAACGCCCGTCGCGGGCATACAGCGTGGGGCCGATGGCGCGCCCGATTTCGTATCCCGTGACGTTGCCGGCGAAGGCGGCCGTGGACAGGATGATGCATGCGAGCCAGAGAGGCACCCCGATGTGACCCTGGTGGATGAACAACCCGACGGCGAATAGGAGGGAGTCTCCGGGCAGGATTGGGAAGAGCAGGCCGCACTCGATAAAGACGATGGCGACGCTGACCCAAAAGAACGCGTTGCCGAACGTGTCGAGCAGGTACTGGGGATCCATCCAGGGAAGAAGATCGGTCACGGATCTAAGGGTACGCGAGGTCGAGTCTGATGCTGCACGGACTACAATAGCGAGCATGTCCCTTGATTCTTCTCCCATCTCATTTGCTCGCGGCGCACCCTCGTTGGACATCATCGATGTGGACGGTTTAAAAGCCGCCGCTGATGCCGCCTTCACTCTCGATCCGACCCGAACGTTCGCCTATGGAACCTCGGTAGGGTACGAGCCGCTGCGGGCGTGGATCGCGGAGTCGCATGGGGTGGCCCCGAACCAGGTCATCGTGACGAACGGGTCGATGCAGGCCGATGCGTTCTTGTTCTCCGCGCTGGTGGGTGCAGGCGATGACGTCATCGTTGAGCGTCCCTCCTACGATCGCACGCTGCAGTCCCTGCAGAGCCGTGGCGCCTCGTTGCACGCCGTGGGGATGGAGTCCGATGGGCTCGACACCGCTGCGCTGGGCGAGCTGCTCGCCTCAGGTGTGTCACCAAAGGTTGCGCATATCATTCCGAACTTCCAAAACCCTGCCGGCTACACACTCTCTGCCGCAAAACGCGCCGAGCTCCTAGGCCTCGCCCGTGAGCATGACTTCACGATCTTTGAGGATGACCCCTACATCGAGCTGCGCTTCACCGGCGAGCGCCTGCCGACGATGCTCTCTAGTGCCGATGGTGCCCCGGTTGTGTACGCCTCATCGTTCTCCAAAACGGTCGCCCCGGGTGTGCGGGTTGGGTATCTCGTTGGCGCGCCCGGGGTCATCGAGCAGATCGCGAAGATGGCAACGGCCGCCTACATTTCTCCGAACATGGTGGCGCAGTCGATCGTGTACCAGTTCATCCAATCGGGCGCGTATGACCGCTCGATCGAGACGGTCAAGATTGCGCTTCGCAGCCGCGCGAACGCTCTCGCTGAGGCGCTGACCGAGGCGATCCCCGAGGTGCGCTTCACCCCGCCTGAGGGTGGCTACTTCATGTGGGTCACGTTCCCAGACGACGTTGATACCGACGTGCTTACCCACCGCTGCGAGGAGCGCGGGCTCGCCGTTGTTGCCGGATCGGACTTCCTTCTCGATGGCGCGCGGAACTCGCTCCGGTTGGCGTTCTCCGCCGTGGGCGAGGAGCAGATCCGCGAGGGCGTGGGCCGCCTCGCCTCCGCGTACGACTCCATGCGCTAACCCGCATGAAGGTCGCCCTCGTTATCGATGACACGTTGGACTCCCCCGATGGAGTTCAGCAGATTGTGTTGCACATCGGTCGATTCTTGGAATCGCGTGGGCACGAGGTGCACTACCTCACCTCCTCGGCCTCACGTACCGACGTGACGGCGCATTCCCTCGCCCCCGTTGTTCGGGTACCTTTCAACGGCAACCGCATGGGCATCCCCCTGCCTGCACCCGCCCGGCGCATTCGGGTGCTGCTGGAGCGCGAGAGTTTTGACGTCGTGCACGTCGCCATTCCCTATAGCCCGCTGCTCGCCGGGCGAATCATCTCTAGGCTCCCTGCCTCGACGGCACTCGTGGGCACGTTCATGATCCTGCCCCTTGGGCGACTTCCTCGGTGGGGCGGGAAACTCCTCGGCTTCTATCAGCGCCGCCAGATGCGCCGGTTTGATGCACTGACTGCGCTGAGCGCCCCAGCCGATGATTACTGCCGCTTCATGTACGGACGCCCCGCTGAACCGATTGGGAGCCCGGTCGACCTAGAACCGTTCCTGGACGCCCGCGCCGCGGCTACCGAGAATGCCTCGCCCACGGCGCCGGTGCGGGTGGTGTTCCTTGGCCGACTTGTCGAACGCAAAGGGGCGATAGCGCTGCTGCGGGCCGTTGCCGAGGCGCGCTTTCTCACCAAGACGCCATTTGAGGTCGAGATTGCCGGCACGGGGCCGCTCGAGGCGGACCTGCGCGAATTCATTTCCTCCCACGACCTTCCTTCGGTTGTTTCCCTCACCGGCTACGTAGCGGAGGAGGACAAGGCGGGGCTGCTCGCCTCAGCGGACATCATCGCGCTGCCCGCTCTTGGCGGGGAGAGCTTTGGAATCAGCGTCGTGGAGGCCTTTGCCGCGGGCCGCGGCGCCGTGCTCGTTGGCGATAACCCCGGCTACGCGAGCACGGTTGGACCCGCCACCGATTCGCTTATCGATCCCCTCGATACTTCGGCCTTTGCCCGGCGCCTTGCCGAGCTCATCGACAACCCCGACCTCCGCGCTGAGATGTCTTCGCGCCAGGTGGCTCGCGCCGGCGCCTTTGCATTGGACGTCGTCGGTGACAAAATCTTGCAGATCTACTCAGATGCCCAAGCACGCTAGGAGCACCGCCCCATGACTTCCACCCACCACGACGTCTGCATCATTGGGATGGGCTACGTCGGCCTCACCCTCGCCACCGCATTCGCTGCCCAAGGCCTGGGCGTCATCGGCGTCGAAAAGGACGCCAGCATCCTCGAACACTTAGAGCGGGGCGAAACCACCTTCTACGAGGCCGGCCTCATGGAGACCCTCGCAGAGGTCGTCGCATCAGGCCGCCTGCGCGCTCAGTCGGCAGCGGAGGATCTGCCCGCCGCTGACGCCTACGTCATCACCGTTGGAACCCCCGTCCACGACCGGCACAAAGACACCTCTGATATCACCGTCGCGCTCCACGCCGTCGCAAAATCCATGCCCGCCGGGGCGTTGGTTATTTTACGTTCGACCGTCGTGATTGGCACGACTGAGGGCCTGGCCCGCGAGATCCTCGATTCCGCTGGGCGCCCGTACCTGCTCGCGATGGTTCCCGAGCGCACGGTTGAGGGCGAGGCGCTCCAAGAGCTTTTCCGCCTGCCCCAGATCGTTGGCGGGATCGACGAGGCATCGACGCTCGCGGCGAGCAAGCTGTTCTCTCGCCTCGGCGTGGAGATCGTTGAGGTCAACAACCCGGCCGAGGCTGAGCTCGCGAAGCTCATTACGAACACGTGGCGGGACCTGCAGTTCGCGTTCGCCAACGAGATCGCCTACGTTGCCGACCATGCGGGGATCGATGCGACGCGCGCGCTGCAGGCTGCCGGCCACAACTACCCGCGGCTCTCGCTCGCGATTCAAGGGCCCGTGGCGGGGCCGTGCCTTGGTAAAGACGGCTACATCCTCGCCGAATCGGCCACGCACCTGAGCACCGCAACCCCGCTCGCGCTCGCCACGCGCGAAGTGAACGAGCGCATCGTTGAACATGGCATCAACGCCGGGGCCGCCCACGTGAGCGGCGAACCCGCCCAAGTCGCGATCATTGGGCTGGCGTTCAAGGGACGCCCCGCGACATCGGACCTGCGCGGGAGCCTCGCCGGTGATTTCGCCCGCGCCGCCGCCGCGAAATGGCCTGGCGCCCGGATCGTTGGCTACGACCCGGTCGTGCCCTCCAACGAGGCTGCCACGCTCCCCCTCGAGCCGGTCTACCTCGCGGAAGCCGCGGCGAGCGATGTGCTCATCCTTCACACGAACCACCAATATTTTTCCAGCGCTGACTTCGCGGAAAAACTTCGCACGCACCTGCCGCGCGGCGCCGTCGTCCTCGACATGTGGGATCAGTGCGACCGCCTCACCGCTGTGCGCCCCGACGTCGTCATCAAGCCCCTTGGCCGCCCCGCACGCGGGGGCGATTCGTGAGCACCTACCTCGTGACCGGTGCCGCCGGCTTCATCGGCCACCACATGGTGCGCCGCCTCCGCGCCGACGCGCACACGGTGATCGGGGTTGACGCCGGCCTCCACCCCGAGGCAGGCGCCCAAATCGCGCGCCTTGAAGCCATCGGCGCCGATGTCATCCGCGGCGACCTCACCGACCCTGCCGTGGTTGCCTCTCTTCCTGATGTTGACGGCGTGTATCATCTCGCCGCCCTCAACGGCACCCAGAATTTTTATTCGCAACCGTTCCAGACGCTCAAACACTCGACGCTGCCGACCATTGCGCTGCTTGAGCGCTACGCCGCATCGGATCTCGATTTCTTTTTCTACGCCGGCTCCTCAGAAAGCTACGCCTCGATGGTCACGCTCTTCGATGCGCCAGTGCCTAGCCCTGAGAGCGTCGCTCTTGGCATCACCGATCCGCGCGAGGTGCGCTGGTCATACGGCGCCTCGAAACTGCACGGCGAGGTCGCGGCCTTCGCCGCAGCCGCCGAGTTCAAGATCCCCGTCGCGGTTGGCCGCTTCCACAACGTGTACGGCCCGCACATGGGTTTGAAGCACGTGATCCCCGACTTCATTGAGCGCGGGAGGCGAGGCGTGTTCGAGCTCTACGGCGGGCATCACACGCGCAGTTTTATTTTTATTGACGACGCCATCGAGGCATCGATCGCAGTCGCCACCCGCGCGCTCGGTGAGGTGGTCAATATCGGTTCTCCGGTCGAGATTTCGATGTTCGATCTTGCTCAGGTCATCATGGAGCGCGCCGGCTGGCACGGCGAGATTACCGTGTTCCCTGGCCCGTCAAATTCCGTCGAGCGGCGCTGCCCCGACGTCACGCGGCTATCCGAGATGCTCGACATCTCCCAGTTCACCCCGCTCGAGACCGGGATCGACGAGCTTCTCGATTCGCTCGGCCTACTGCCGCCGCGCTAGCGGCGCGAAAAGACCACGAGATCGTCGCGGTGAACGAATTCACGCGCGTGCCCATCTCCAAAGCGTTCGCGCAGTTGATCGCTCGTGAGGCCAAGGCGCTCGGGAATCTCCTGCGATGAATACGCCACGAGCCCGCGGGCAATCACCGCGCCGGCCGTATCGGTGATCTCAACGGGGTCGCCGGCTTCAAAATCGCCGCTCACGGAGGTAACGCCCGCGGCAAGCAGTGAACTCTTTCCGGTACGCAGGGCGCGCACGGCGCCGTCATCAATAATGAGTTGGCCGCGGATCCCAGCAGCGTGGGCGAGCCACAGGCGGCGGGTCGCCACGCGGCGCGGGCCGGGTGCGAACCACGTGCCCACGTCCTCACCGGCGAGCACGGCGCCGACATTTTCGGCAGAGGTCAGCACAACGGGTACGCCCGCGGCAGAGGCCATCGCGGCGGCTTCGACCTTGGTGACCATTCCACCCGTGCCGATCGCGGACCCGCGGGCGGTGATCTCCACGCCGGCGATCTCGCTCGGGTCGGCGACGTAGGGTATGCGATTGGCGCCTGGGCGCGAAGGCGGAGCGTCATAGAGAGCATCGACGTCGGTGAGCAGCACGAGCGCATCGGCGCCGGTGAGGTGAGAGACGAACGCGGCGAGGCGATCGTTATCGCCGAAGCGGATCTCGTGGGTGGCGACGGTGTCATTTTCGTTGATGATTGGCAACACGTCGATCGCGAGGAAACGCCTCCGGGGCTGCTGAGCGTTCTTGTAGTGCGAGCGGCGGGTAACATCTTCAGCCGTGAGGAGCACCTGCCCGACCGTGATGTCGTGAGCCGCGAATGCGCGGGTGTAGTGCGCAACGAGGAGGCCTTGCCCAACGGAGGCCGCGGCCTGGGCCGTCGGCAGGTCACGCGGCCGGCCGGGGAGTCCGAGAACGGTCAGCGCCGCGGCGATCGCACCTGAGGAAACAAGTAAGATTTCACTGCCCGAGGCCTTGCGCGCGGCGAGGACATTGACGAGCGCGGTGAGCTTCGAGGCATCAAGACGACCGGCATTGTCGGTGAGTGAGGAGGAGCCGATCTTGACGACGATGCGCCTCGCGAGTTCAACGTTCGCTAAATCCGCGCGGCTCGTGACATCGGCTGGGCTCATTCTCGTTCCATCCGTAACTCTTCGCGGGCAGCGGCCTTGGCGTCCATCCGCTCCTTAAATTCTTCGCGCTTCTCCTGCCGGGTGGGCCGGGTGCGTTCTTCAAGGCGGGCATCGGTACCGCGGGGACCCATGACCGCATCGCCAACGAGGGTCGGCTCCCAATCAAAGACGACGTCGCCAATCACGACTTCATCGCCGGCCTGGGCGCCTGCACGGAAGAGCCCGTCTTCCACGCCGAGGGCGGCGAGGCGGTCGGCGAGGTAGCCAACGGCCTCGTCATTGTCGAACACGGTCTGCTTGATCCAACGCTCGGGCTTCTCCCCCGACACCTGGTAATACTCGTGATCGCCATCGCGCACATGCTTGACCGTGAACTCATCTTTCGGGCGCACGCGACCCACCGGGGCGGGCGTGAGCACGACGCGCTCGGGTTCAACCTCAGCCTGCTGCGCGCGGGCCTCGGCCACCCTCTCACCGAGTGCGAAGGTGAGCGGGCGCAGGCCCTCCTGGCTCGCCGTCGACACAAGGAACACGGGCCAGCCGCGCTCCTCGATTTCGGGGCGCACGAACTCAGCGAGTTCGCGGGCCTCAGGGATGTCGACCTTGTTGAGCACAACGAGGCGCGGGCGCTCAGCCAGTGGCACTTGGCCTTCAACGAGAACGTCAGCGGAGTAGTTCGCGAGCTCCGCTTCAATCACGTCAAGATCAGAGATTGGGTCGCGGCCCGGTTCGAGCGTGGCGCAGTCGATGACGTGCACGAGCACCGAGCAGCGCTCGATGTGGCGCAAGAACTCCAGGCCCAGGCCCTTGCCTTCACTCGCACCGGGGATGAGCCCGGGAACATCGGCAACCGTGTAGCGGTAATCGCCTGCGGTCACCACGCCAAGGTTCGGCACGAGCGTCGTGAATGGGTAATCGGCGATCTTTGGTTTGGCGGCCGAGATGACTGAGATCAACGAGGATTTACCGGCCGAGGGGAAACCGATTAGCGCGACATCGGCGACTGTCTTGAGCTCCAGAACGAGCTTGCGGGCCTCCCCCTCCTCCCCGAGGAGGGCAAAACCGGGAGCCTTGCGCTTCGGCGATGCGAGCGCCGCGTTGCCGAGCCCACCGCGCCCGCCGCGAGCGGCGACGAACTCAGAATCCGGCGCGGCCAGGTCAGCGAGGATTTCCCCGCGCTCGGTTTTGACGACCGTGCCTTGGGGAACGATGAGCACCGTGGAGCCGCCGTTCTTCCCGTGGCGAAGATCCCCCGCCCCAGCCGTGCCGTTTTCACCCTGACGGTGAGGCGAATAGTGATAGTCCAGAAGCGTCGTCACACCGGTGTCGACCTTCAAGGTGACGTCGCCACCGTGACCGCCGTTTCCGCCGTCCGGACCACCAAGGGGCTTGAACTTTTCGCGGCGAATCGACGCAG
>CAYVDF010000073.1:0-8841 GCA_964450475.1 uncultured Pseudactinotalea sp. | reverse complement strand
GCTCACCACCCTGTTGCTTCTTCTGCCGCTGCTTGGCTGGGCGTTTGAAATTACCAACCCCGACGTACCGTACTGGCGCCTCATGGGCCTCGCGATCCTTTCCGGTATCGGCGGTGGAGCATTCTCCGGCTTCATGCCCTCGACCTCGTATTTCTTCCCCAGACGCATGCAGGGTACAGCTCTGGGATTGCAGGCCGGTATTGGGAACTTCGGTGTTTCGCTGGTGCAACTCCTCACGCCGTGGTTGATCTCATTCCCGCTGTTCGGGTTCGCATTCTTCGACCGCATCGGCGGATCGGACGTTCTCGACAAGTTCGGCTTCGGGCTCTTCCGACCCAACACGATGACGTTCGTTGGCCGCGACGACGTGCTCGTGTGGTACCAAAACTCCGCGCTCGTGTACCTGCCTTTCATCATCGCTGGGGCGATTTGGGCCTACATCGTGCTCAAATCCGTGCCGATGAAGGTGAGCGTCAAGCAGCAGTTCGACATCTTCACCAACATCGACACCCACCTCATGACGATCCTGTACATCATGACGTTCGGAACCTTCTCTGGGCTCTCTGCTCAGTTCGGGCTCATGATGGAGAACATTTACGGCCAGTACAACGAACAGATCGTCTCCGGCGGGGAGATCCTCGTGGCCGGCTACGCCGTGCCCGACGTCGTGAAATACATTTTTCTCGGCCCCCTCATCGGGGCCGGTGCGCGAATATTATTTGCACCCTTGACCGACCGGATGGGCGGGGCGATCTGGACCCTGATATCCGGGATCGGAACCCTCGGCGCCATCCTGTTCACGATCACGAAGCTCACCCCCGACGTCTCCTCGGCAGCGTCACTAACCAGCGGATTCAACGGCTTCCTGTATGGCATGCTCGCGATCTTCTTCTTCACCGGAATCGGCAACGCCTCAACGTTTAAACAGATGCCGATGATCTTCGAGCGCCGCCAAGCAGGTGGCGTGATCGGGTGGACGGCTGCCGTGGCCGCCTTCGGCCCGTTCCTCTTCGGTGTTGGCCTGACCATCATGTCGCCGGTGACCTTCTACTGGATCGGTGCGGCCTGGGCCGTGATGTCGATCGTCATCACGTGGGTCCGCTACGCGCGCCCGGGTGCCCCGAAGCCAGGGTGAGGCGAGCGAGTGCGGCCGGCCGCTCCCGACCCTCTGCCCTTGAACGCCGCATCCACATCCACTAGGGTCGACCCTGGCCGCGCACGCATGAGCGCGGCGTAACCATGGACGAGGGCAATCGGCTGACCCGGTTGCACCGCCTCCAACGACACGAATTGATCTCGATGAGGTTTACTCAACACGCAGAATTTCCCCGCCAGGGTCGCTAACCCAACCCTGTGACGGGGAGACGACTAGGCCCGCAGCCCACATCTTGGCTGCAACGATCTCGCCTTCGGCTCCCAATCGTTGAATCCGCCGTGCCTTCCGCGCCGGCGCACTGGAGCACGCCCACGGAGCCGTGCATCGAAGAAATTTTCGTGATCGTTAGGGTTTATACCGTTGAGAAATAAACGTCTTTCACTCGCCAAGTTATCGAACGCCGCAGATGCGTTCTTCGCTCAAACCTTTTCCCCCTGGACCGACATCGTCGCCGTGTCGATCCTCGCCGCGAGCGCGTGGCAGATGGGGTTGCTCAATGCGCTGACAACAGCGGCATTTCTCGTTCTCGGCATACCGATCGGGATCTTCGTCGACCGTTTTGACGGCGTGCGGGTGCTGAAGTCGGCCCTCGCAGCTAAGGTGTTTCTCACCTTGGCGCTCCTGACCGTGAGCCTCACGGGCCATCTTTCAATACCCGTTTTGTTGGTGTTCGCAACGCTCATGGGCACGGTCACCGTCGCCACGGAGACGGCGCAGGTGTCAACGGTTCCTGCCTTGTCGAGGAGTCACGCCGAAACCGGCACAGCCATCGCGAACATCACCGCGTGGGACCGGATCGCGACCCTCGCCGGACCCGTCAGTGTCGGATTTGGCATCGCCTATGTTGGGCAAAACCTCGTCCTGGGCGCCGGCATTGCCTTCGCTGCTCTCGCCACAGTCCTAGCGATGCTCATACGCCGGCCACAGCAAGAAACCGCACGCGCGGCACAAGAGAGGGCAGAAAAATATTATTTCTGGCGCCAGGTCACCGATGGCTGGCGCGTGCTCGCTGCAGATCGGCAACTCGTTGGAATGACCTGGCTGTCCTCCCTGAGCAACACGGGTCTAGCGCTCGGAAGCGCCGTCGAGGCCATCGTGATCATCCAAGTGCTCGACCTCGGGGTCGAGTTCTTTGGCCTCCTCGGCTCGATTGCCGCCGTCGCCGGAATCGCCGCGGCGTTCCTCGCAAATAAGATTTCGCGTATCGTGCCCGTGCGGAGGCTATATCTGTGGGGTGGCATCGGCCAGTTCCTCGCGGGCGCGCTACCGATCGCGGCCTACCTCATGCCCTCAGCGGCGGTCTGGCTCCTCGTGATTCACGCGGCCATGTGGAGCGTCATCCTCACGATCACTAACGTTGCGTCGAGTATTTATGCAGCCGTCACCGTGAGCCAAGAACTGCTCGGCCGGGTGGCAGCATTCCGCCGCACCCTCACGATGGGCCTCGTTCCGATCGCCAGCATCATTGGCGGCGTTCTCGGAAGCGTTGTTGGGATCTGGCTCCCCCTCGCCCTCTGGCCCGCGTTCGCGCTCCTGGGTGTGGGCGCGTATGCGCTGCTCGACCCAGGAGCTACGAAAGGGGCGCCACCGGCGTAACGAAATGCACGCCGTCTAAAACGCTGCGTTTACGCTGCGACGAGTGTGGCCGGAACTTCGCGTTCCATCACGGTGTCGTGGACGATCTCCTCGATGTCCTCAACGGCGCGCTCCAGGCTCAGCGACATTTCCGCGCTCAGCAGGTCGAACGCCTGCTTCAGCACACCCTTTTCTCCGTAGGAGATGGGGCGCTCTTCGTTGCGGCGAATGAGATCACGAACGAGGCCGGCGACAACGGTGATATCGCCGGAGTTTGCGCGCTGGGTGTAGTCGCGGAAACGGCGCGACCAGACGCGGTTGTGAGGTTCGCTCTCGTCGGTGAGGACCTCGAAAATCTCTTCCACACCAGCCTTGTCCATAACGCGGCGCAGGCCAATTTCATCGGCGCGATCGGTGGGCACGGCAACGACGAGGCCGTCGGCGTGGGTTTCAAGGGTGACGTATTTGATGCGCTTGCCGCGGATATTGCGGTTCGCGACTTTCGTAACAGTGGATGGACCGTGGTGGGGGTGAATAACGACTTTGCCTTCGGTGAACTGCACAAGAACCCTTCGACTAGACAGACATGCTCACTAACTTCAACACCCTAGTCCGTATTTTTATTCCCAGTCTTAAAAATTTATTCTGTTTGATTAGTTGACGGCGAAGAGCAGCCCGAGTCCGTACGTCGCCGCGGCTGCACCCCACCCGATCGCCAACTGCCGTAGAGCTCGCTTCGCCGGAGAGGCTCCCGAGAGCACCCCGACCATCCCCCCGGTGAGCACGAGCGCGGCGCCCACAAGAGCTGCGGAGGTGAGCATCGCCGTCATGCCGGTAAGACCAAACACGAACGGTAAGACCGGGATCGATGCGCCGGCAGAGAACAGCAGGAATGATGACAGCGCGGCGTGGGTGGCCGAGCCGATTTCTTCGTGCTCGTCGACTTCTTCGACCGCGAACTCTAGGCGCTGGAGAATCTCGGCAGCGTGGGCCCGAGCTTCGACTTCGCTCATGCCGCGGGCGCGGTAGATGAGTTCGAGTTCGTTGGCTTCGACGTCGAGATCGTGGAGTGCGCGGGAGGCTTCGGGGTTGGGTTGAGAGGCGGCGAGGAGTTCGCGCTGGGAGCGGATCGAGACATATTCGCCCGCGCCCATCGACAGCGCCCCAGCGAGGAGTCCGGCGAGGCCTGCGAGCACAATCGTGCGGGTGGATGCCCCCGAGGCGCCGATTCCGAGAACGAGGGCGAGGTTGGAGACGAGGCCATCGTTCATCCCGAAGACGGCGGCGCGCAGGGTTCCGGCGAGGCGTTGGCGCCCGGAGACCGCGAGCGCGCGCACGACCTCTTCGTGGATTTGCTCATCGGCGGCCATCGCCTCAGTAGCGAACTCATCGTCGCGGTAGGCGGAGCGGGATTCTGCGCGTTGGGCGAGGGTGAGCACGAAGATCGAGCCAAATTTGCCGGCGAAGAACGTGAGGATGCGCGAGCCTAGGCGCGGGCGCAAGGGTAGGCCGATGTCGTCGCCGAGGAGTTCCTCCCAGTGCGCTGCGTGGCGGTCCTCTGCCTGCGCGAGGCGCAGGAGGATATCGCGCTCGGCACCGGTCTTGCGGGTTGCGAGTTCCCGGTAGACGGCGGCCTCTGCGCGTTCTTCGGCGAGGTAGCGACGCCAGCGGCGGATCTGCGCAGGAGTGGGTGCCGCCTCGCTTGAATCAGTCATGATTGTTGAGTGTGCCAGAGGATTTTTCCCCGCGCCACTGCGAGCGTACGCCTGTTATTCGTTGATAGTTCGCGGTAAACCTGAAACTTCGGGGCGGCTAACTTCCTCGTGCACACGGTTTCTAGCATCCACAATCACGTGGCTATTCACCCGCGCGCTACGGGCCCACGCCACCGTTGATCCATGGCCACTCCACCGACTTGGTCGAAAGTTTTTCTCACCGCCATCGCGGCGATCGCACTGCTTGCGATTGGCTCGTTGTGGTGGCAGCAGGTGCGCCCGGCCTCAGCGGTCGTTGTGCCCTCGGAGGTGCTCGCGCGGGCGCAGACAGCGCTGCATAGGTTGCGGATCGTTGAACCGCTTCCCTTGGATGATTACGACCGCGCGTTCTTTGGGCCGGCGTGGCAGGGACTAGGGGGCCAGGCGTGCGATGTGCGCAACGAGGTCATGCAGGAATGGTTCATCGACGTGGCAACCGTCGAAGGGAGCGACTGCTCCGTTGAACGAGGCTGGTTCATGGATCCCTATACGGGGCATTACGTGGAGTTCGTGCGGGGGCCAAACACATCGAACGAGGTCCACATCGACCATGTCGTCGCGCTCGCCGATGCGTGGAGCAAAGGTGGAGCCGATTGGTCACCCAGCCGCGCCCAGGAATTCGCGACCGACCCGCTCAATCTCCTGCCCACCCAAGCCGCGGTCAACTTGCGCAAGGGCGCATCCGACGCCTCACTCTGGCTGCCACCCAACGAGGGGCTCTGGTGCTTTTATGGAATCCAACAAACCCTCGTGAAGGAGAAGTACGACGTCGGCGTGAGCGATGCGGAGCTATCCGCGCTGCAGAAATTGCTAAAAACCTGCGACTAGCCTCGGGCAGGTACGCTTCAATTGCGTCCAACGAAAGGCACACCGTGCAGCTGCTCGATCAGCAGGTCATCTTCACTCCGGCAGACACCACCGATTGCGACTTCGCACTCGTGCGCCGCGTGTCTGAGCTCCGCGGGCTCATTCCCCCGGCGCAGTCGGCAGAGTTTCTTGCCGATCGCCGCGCCGAGGCGCTTGCTCATGAACAGGCTCGCACTGTGGATGAATACGTGCGCAAGTACTCGCGCGTGTTCACCCGGCTCGACTCACCCGCCCCGAGATCGCTCGCCGAACTCCAGGCCGCCGCTGCGGAGACAGCCGAACTTCTGCGCTCCCTGCGCGTCATCGCTGATGCGACGCTCATGGCACCTGTCGGCGATGCCATTCTTGTTGCGCACCCCGCCGTTGTTCATGCCGGCGCCGTTGCCCACACCGTGCTTGAACGCTTCGCGCGCGGTAGCGATCTGACCGAGCTCGGCGCGCTAGCCTATGCCGCCGAACGCTCAACTGGCCGCCCCATCGACGAGGCCGTCGTACACCTCAACAACGGCCGCACCCAACGCCACGACGCCTCACTCCTTGCGAAAATCGCCGCCCCTCGCATCGCCCACGTCGGTGCACTGCTGAGCGAAGCGAACTCCCGCCCCGAGCCGTGGCCATGGGGCGATGAGGCCCTCGTCGCCTGCGGCTTTTGCCCACGGTGCCGGGCCGCTGCCGCCCAGCATCGCGACACCCAACTCGTGTGGGGCGTACGCCGCCCTTCGCGTAATGCATTGAAGACGGCGGACATCACCACGATCGATGAGCTCGCCGCTGCCGATGCTCCCGGCTCGATTGACCGCTTCTCGTGGTCACGCCTCCACTCCCGTGCCAGCCTCCAGCAGCGCCACATGGAGACCGGAGAGCACTTCGCTGAGGTGCACAACCCCGCGGCTCTTCACTCACTCCCGGAGCCGAACCCGGGCGATATCTTTTTCGATTTTGAAGGCGACCCGCTGTGGGTGGAGAAGAACCGCTACGAGTGGGGCCTAGAGTTCCTTTTCGGCTATATCGAGGCCGATACGGGCGAGTACACCGGGCTGTGGTCGACCAGCCAAGCGCAAGAAAAGCGCGCCTTCACCAAGTTCCTCGACTACCTCAAAGCGCGGCGCGCTACCTACCCGGGCATGCACGTGTACCACTTTGGGTTCTACGAAACGCAAGCCATGCGTCGTCTTGCACGCCGACACAAGGCGGGTCAGCGCGACGTCAACGAAATGATCGATGGCGGGCTGTTCGTCGACTTGTACGAGACGGTCAAGGCCGGTGTGCACTTCTCTGGAACGTCGTACGGGCTGAAGGCGCTGGAACCGCTGTACATGGGAGACCAGCGCACCGGGGACGTAACCCAGGGAGAAATCGCCGTCGAAAAATTTACCGCGGGCCTGCGGGCGAAAAAGCAGGGCGACGCCAACGCGTGGGAGGCGGCGCAAACTGCGATCGGCGACTACAACCGCTACGACTGCCTGTCGACGTGGCGGTTGCGTGATTGGCTGCTCGACCAGCGCCCCGCAGGGACGGATGCGCTTGCTCGTGAGCTGCTCGGCGGCACGCCCCTGCGCGGCGACCTCCTGCTGGCGCCACTGGAGGAGCCGGACGAGGATCTTTCTGCGATACCGCTGGCCGTGCCTGACTTCGACCAGCCGGGGATCTTTTATATTTCTTCGGGCAGCTCCACCGATGCGCTCGGCGCCGAACACAAAACGCACGAGCTGCTTGGGCGCTGGGGTGCGGGCTCGGAGTTTGCCACGGGTGCGGATGTGCTCGTTGTTTACGCCGATCCGGGCGCCTCGCCGACGGATGCCACAGGCCTGCTCGCGCGGCGTGCCCAGGTTTTGGCGTGTGATTGGGCGGGTGATTTTCAGCGCATCACCCTTCGTGAGACAACGCCCGCGCACGATCCCGCCACCACCGGACTCTCCCCGAGCTATTTGACGACGACGCTGCCGGTGCCCCCTCCCGGTCCGGTGTTGAAGGCCGCGAAACGGTGCCGGTACACCGTGGTCACGGGGCCTCCCGGATCGGGAAAATCAGCGGCCGCTCGCGCGCTTGCAGACCAGCACGGCGCGGTGTTGATCGACGACGCTCATTCGGTGTCTCTTGCTGAGGCGATCGCGCGGATTCACGCCGAAGCTCCCGAGGCTGATGGCAGCGAGCCTGTGCATGTCGTGGTCGCTGGGGATCCCGCGTGCGCGAAGCCGACACCCCCGCGCGCGCTTCCTTCGGATCTTGCGGCAGGATCAATTCTCACTTGGCTCGAGAGCGACTCCGGCGCAAAGATTGTTCAGCGCCTCCTCCTCGACACCTCGAAGCGGTTCTTCGCCCCGCTCTCCACCGCTCTCGGGGTTCTCTACCCGCGAGCGATTTTTGCCGAGCCAGAGAGTTCCACCCGTGTCGTGGCCGAGGAGTTCACGGGCTTTCACGTTCACCGCGTCGACCATCGCGGCAACCGCGACTCCTCTCCCGAAGAGGCCGCCGCCATCGCGCGCCTCATCGACCGAATCCTCGACACGAGCCCGCTAGATGCCAGCGATATCCTCGTTGCTGCCGGCTCTCACAACCAGGCTCTTCTGCTGAACTCCCGGCTCGAGCATCTTGTCGGCGTCCGCGTGCGCGCGCACGATCAATTGGACGGCGCCGACACAGCCATCGTCATCTTCTCCCTCGGCGTCTCCACCTTCGCCGACCTTCCCAGCGGCCACGGCCCCGCCGACGTCCCCTTCGCACCACACATACTCGCGCGCGCGTTCAGCCGGGCGCGCGAGGGCGCGATACTCGTGTGCTCGGCGCACCTGTTCGAGCAGCCGCTCGCTCGCGCCACGCACGTGCCTCCGCTAGCGCCGCTCCTCGGCCTCCTCGCCACGGCGTCGCCGCGCTCCCATTAAGGACGGCGGGTGGTTGCCTTCTGGCTGTCGCTGTTCGGTTTTGGAAAAATTGTTTGAGAAATATATCCACACCCCTTGTATTCGCACGCTTGATCTGATTAACTAATAGTAATACATCCGTTGCAGCGTTGCAGGTAAGGGGGTGAATCCCGTGGCTACTACTCTTCCAGCCGCCTCCGACATCGCCGCGCGCTCTAGCGTCTCCTCTGCATCACTCTCGACCCGCGCTACATCGCGCACATCCGAGAGAGTGTGGATCCTTCTGCCGCTGTTAATACACTCGAGGAGCTTCGAGCCATCGCTGAACGGGCCACCGCGCTGGCGCAGACTGTATGGAGCACCCAGCCGGCAAGTGATGCGAAAGAAGCCGTCAAAGTCCTTAAAGCCATCCGGAGTTCGCTCAAAGCGTGCCTCGGTCGGGCGATCGCTGAAATCAACCGCAGTGAGTCGTGGAAAGACGATGGGGATCGGGACCTGACTACCTGGATGTCAAACCAAACCGGTGATGCCCGCGGCAACGCGGCGAAAGATGTTCGCCTCGCCCGTGCCCTTGATCAGGATCTTCCCCACACCGGCGAGGCACTAGCCCAGGGCCTCATCAGTGAAG
>CAYVDF010000072.1:0-9047 GCA_964450475.1 uncultured Pseudactinotalea sp. | reverse complement strand
GGGGAAAGCGAGTGTGCGATTGGTTTGCCTGCAACCGCAGCGAGCTCCTTACTCTCCGCCATCCTCGCCTGCTTCTTCCTCATTGTTGTTGGCGCGCAGCTTTTCCAAATACCTGCGGTACTCTTCTTGGTTCCGCTGGTGTTCAGCCGGGTCGTCGGTAAAGCGGGTCTCCCCAGTTTCAAGGTTGACCGTTGTGAAGTAGCACCAGTTGCCATCGGCTGGCTTCGCCACGGCTTCGATCGATTCCTGAGATGGGGAGCCGATCGGCGTGGGCGGAAGCCCTGGGTTCAGGCGCGTGTTGTACGGACTCGCGTCACGCTCAGCCGCGGGGATTGCAGAGTAGGGCTTGCCAAACGCGTAGACAACGGTGGAGTCCATCCCCAGCGTCTTGTCGTTGGAGCAGCCGTCGAGGCGGTTTTCAATGACGCGAGCAACCTGCGGGCGGTAGGGGCCGGGGTCTTCCCATTCGACGATCGAGGCCTTCGTCAGCACGTCCTGCTGCTCATCGCCTGCGATATCGAGGTCGTTGAGCACGGTGCGCATTCGATCAACCATCTGGGTCAGCACCGTATCGAGCTCATCACGGGGTGCGACAACGTACGTGCCAGGTGACAACCAGCCCTCGAGGTTGCCGTCCGCATTCGCCGGCAGGGTCTTACCGACCTCTTCGCCGACTGCTTCGACCTCGCTCACCGGTACCTTCATGAGGTCGGCGACGCGGTCAAAGATCTGGGCCTTGCTCCACCCTTCGGGGATCGTGATGCGAACATCTACGCGGTAACTGCTATCGAGCAGAGCGGCAACGGCGTCAACAGCTTTCATCTCTTTGGGGAGCTCGTACGTTCCCGCCTGGATCGTCTGCGCGCTCGGGTTTGCGTCAAAGGCCGCGTTAAACGCGCCAACGCTCTTGACGACGCCTGCCTCAACGAGCGTGGCGCCGATCCGTGCACCGGTATCGCCTTCGGAAACAACGACCTCGACCGCGCCAGAGCCCGGGCCAGGGAAGTCTTCCGGTTCGGTTGTCCACATCCCAGAGAACATCGGCTTGATGAAGATCCAGGCACCCCCAATGAGGAGAGCGAGGGCAGCCACCATGACGACGAAGGAGATGAAGTTCTTCCGTCGCTCATTTTTACGCCTGCGGTCGTGTCGCCGTTCTCGGCGGCTCTGCGGGCTTTCCGCCTGAAGTCCACCTGGGAAAAGGTCACTCACGGCATCTCCTTATGTGAAACGGAAGAAATTAGCTCCCCAGCCGGTTTCTTCGTGTTGCGCTCGATATCGAGCGCGCTCTGCAAGATCAAGACTGCTGCAACCTGATCAACCACTTCCCTGTGCTTGCGTCCGGCTCGCCCAGAGGAGTGCATCGCGCTGTGCGCGCTGACCGTGGTTAACCGTTCATCGACGACGCGCACAGGAACCTTCGTGCGTGCCGCAAGTTCGGATGCGTACGATCGAGCGGTTTGTGCCGCTCGGCCCTCGCTTCCAGAAAGTGATCGAGGAAGCCCCACGATGATCTCCAGCGGGTCGTACTCGCCAGCGATCGCTAGGAGCTCCTCGAACGTATCCGGCTTCGCTCCGGTGATTGTAGCCACCGGAGTAGCGAGAATTCCATCGGGGTCGCAGCGGGCAACGCCCACACGGACGCTGCCAACATCGACACCGAGCCTAACGCCTCGCCGGAATTCGTACATGCTACTTCGCGAGTTCGCTCTTCACAGCGGAAATCGCCTCGGGGATCGCCGCGACGTTCTGGCCACCACCCTGGGCGACGTCGTTCTTTCCGCCACCACCGCCGCCAAGAGCTTGAGCCGCGATGCGAACGAGGGCTCCTGCCTTCACTCCCTTGTCCTGGGCGCCGGTGTTTGCTGCGACGACGACGAGTGGGCGCTCATTCGTGTGCCCAAACAGCGCGACAACACCAGGGTTTCCGCCAAGACGCTCGCGAATGTCTAGGGTGAGGGTGCGAAGGTCGTCCGCGCTGGAGACGGCACCGGCATCGGCGACAACGGCACGAACGCCACCAAGATCGCTCGCGCCGTCAACAAAGGCAGCGGCTTGAGCCAGCAGCTGATCGCGTTGGACCGCTTGGAGTTGCTTCTCGGCGTCGCGAACGCGCGCGATGAGGGATTCGATCCGGGAAGGCAGCTCCTCACTACGGGTGTTGAGGAGAGTCGAAAGTTGGCCGACGATCGCGTGTTCTTTCGCGTGGAATTCGTACGCACCGTGACCAACAAGGGCGTCAATGCGGCGGATTCCTGAACCGATCGATGCTTCCCCAAGAAGGGTGACGCGGCCGATTTCACCGGACCGGGCAACGTGGGTTCCACCGCAAAGTTCCCGTGACCACTCCCCTCCTACGGAGACGACACGGACGCGTTCACCGTATTTCTCCCCGAACAGCGCCATCGCGCCGGCTTCTAAGGCAGCGTCGAGGGACATGATCTGGTCAGTGACTTCGAGGTCCTCCATGAGGCGAAGGTTGACCCGCTCCTCCACTTCCTGCAAAGCACCGGCGGGCAGGCCGGTACCGGAGCGGAAGTCGAAACGCATGCGGGAAGGAGCGTTCTCCGAACCCGCCTGCGTGGCCGTTGGTCCAAGTGCTTCTTGCACGGCCTTGTGGACCATGTGGGTTGCGGTGTGCGCGCGGCTGATCGCCTCACGGCGTTCGAGCGAGATAACGGCGTGGGCAGGCTCATCGACGCTAATCGTGCCTTCGATAAGTCTGCCGTGATGCACAGGCATCCCCTTGATTGGACTTTGCACGTCGTCAACCTCGATGATTCCGCCTCCGCTCAGGCGGATCGTTCCGTGGTCGGCGAGCTGCCCACCAGACTCGGAATAGAAGGGTGTCTGGTACAAGATGACCTCGACATCAGCCGGAGCCGACGCGGCTGGAGTCGATGCGCCGTCTTTGAGGATCGCGGCAACGCGGGTGTCGGCGGAGAACTGGTTGTAACCGATGAAGTTCGGCTCCTCAAGTAGCCCCGTGAGTTCCTGATACACGCGGGTGTCGGCGTGGCCGGAGCGCTTCGCGAGTGCATCAGCTCGGGCGCGCGCCTTCTGCTCACTCATGAGGGAACGGAACGCGTCTTCATCGACCGATAGGCCATGCTCGGCGGCCATCTCTAGAGTGAGGTCGATTGGGAACCCGTGGGTGTCGTGCAGTTCAAACGCATCGGCACCGGAGATAGTCCCCTCGCCCTTGGACTTCACGCGCTCAACGGCCGAGCCGAGGAGGGTGATCCCGGAGTCAAGCGTACGGCGGAAAGAGTTTTCTTCCGTGTAGGCCACGTTGGAGATTCGCTCGAAAGCTTCTTCGAGTTCGGGGTAGGACCCCTTCATCGCCTCCTTCGACACGGGCAGGAGGGTCGGCAGCGACGGGTCGGTAACACCAAGAAGGCGCATCGCGCGGATCGTGCGGCGAAGCAGTCGGCGCAGCACGTAACCCCGGCCTTCGTTGCTTGGAACGATGCCGTCAGAGATCATCATCATCGCCGAGCGCACGTGGTCAGCGACCACGCGCATGCGCACGTCATCCTCTTCGTTGCCACCGTACTTCCTCCCCGAAAGCTTCTCGGCGGCCTCGATGACGGGATAGACCTCGTCGATCTCGTACATGTTGTCGACGCCCTGCTTCAAAAGGGCGACGCGCTCGAGACCCATACCGGTGTCGATGTTTTTCTTCTTCAGCTCCCCGAGGATCGGGAAATCTTCAGGTGTGCCACCGTCGTCGCGTTCGTACGCCATGAAGACGAGATTCCAGATCTCGAGGTAGCGGTCCTCATCGACGATTGGCCCGCCCGGCTCACCGTAGTCAGGGCCTCGGTCGATGTAGATCTCAGAGCACGGCCCAGCAGGGCCACGCGCACCAGTGGACCAGTAGTTGTCGAGCATGCCGCGGCGCTGGATGCGCTCATCTGATAGGCCGGCGATCTTCTTCCACAGGTCTGCGGCCTCATCGTCGGATTCGAAGACAGTGACCCACACGTCGTCGGGGTTAAACCCGAGGCAGCCGTCCTCTTCGGAGCCCGTGACGAACTCCCACGCGTATTTGATGGCGCCTTCTTTGAAGTAGTCGCCGAAGGAGAAGTTTCCCATCATCTGGAAGAACGTACCGTGGCGGGTCGTCTTGCCGACTTCGTCAATGTCGCCGGTGCGCACGCACTTTTGCACGCTGGTTGCGCGCGGCCACGGGGCGGGTAGCTCTCCGGTCAAGTACGGAATGAACTGCACCATGCCCGCAATCGTGAACAGAGTCGAAGGGTCAGGTGAGATCAGCGATGCCGAGGGAACCACGGCGTGGTCGCGTTCTGAGAAAAATTCCAGCCAGCGGCGGCGTATCTCTGCGCTGCGCATGAGGTGTCCTTCTTTCGAAGAGGGTGCTTCCAAATGAAGCAAGTGTTGGTTAAAAGTATTCTTCCGGATCGTCCTCATCGAGGTCATATTCCGGGTGCAGGGGTGCGGTTCCGGACCTGGGGATTCCCCAGCCCTTCTCAGTGTTGCGCTCAAGCAGTGCCTCGGTGAGTCGGGCTTCGTGTTCTTTC
Source organism: uncultured Pseudactinotalea sp. (assembly GCA_964450475.1). Lineage (GTDB taxonomy): Bacteria > Actinomycetota > Actinomycetes > Actinomycetales > Beutenbergiaceae > HY158. The sequence continues at coordinate 4,503 of CAYVDF010000072.1, read as the reverse complement.
ATGGACTCACGAAATTTCGTACCGAGGTTGCGAACGTTTTCGGTGAGACCAGCTGCCGCGCTAGCGATCCCGGCAGGCGTGAACTGCGAGGCCTTCTCGTTGACCTTGTTCACTTTACGCAGGACATAGATCGTGATGCCAACACCGACGGAGATCCAGATCAGGCGTTTCACTTCTTCTTTCCAAACAGTCCGCGAACGGCGAGGGAGAAGGATGCGATCTTGATCAGCGGGGCACCAACCGTGGCGGCCACAAGGGAGCTCATTGCCGAGACGTTCTGCGTCGTTTCAGCGGCAGCCGTCGTCATGACGTCGACCTTGTCGAGCTGTCCGCGGGCGGAGACAACCGTGGCGGCGGCTTCATCGATGATCGGCATCGTGTGGTCCGTGACGTCCTTGAGCGAGGCGCTCGCCTGATCAAACACCTTGCCAAGCTTGTACAGCGGTACGGCGAGGGCGCCGACGAGCGCGACGAATGCAATGGCGGCGATGAGGCCAGCGATTTCACCAATCGACATGAGGTGCCTTTCGTGTGTGAAACATCTTCGGTCAAGATTACCGGAGAAACAGTTTCGCCCCGGTTCCTTCGAGGTGCCGGGGCGAAACTAACGTTACGAATTAGCGCGAGTAGTACTCAACGACCATCTGGACGTCACACGTGATGGGTACTTCAGCACGCTTGGGGCGACGAACGAGCTCGAAACGGAGCTTCTCGAGGTCAACGTTGAGGTACTCGGGCACCTCGGGAAGGACATCGCGGTGGGCACCGGCGGCGGCAACCTGGAACGGCACCATGACCTGCGACTTCGGCTTCACCTGCACAACCTGACCAGGCTTGACCTGGTAGGAGGGGCGGTCAACGATGCGACCGTCAACCAGGATGTGACGGTGGGTTACAGCCTGACGGGCCTGGGCCATCGTGCGGCCGAAACCGGCGCGAAGCACGAGGGCGTCGAGGCGCATTTCGAGGTTCTCAACCAGAACCTCACCGGCTAGACCTTCCTGCTTCCGAGCCTGGTCGAACGCGCGGCGCAGCTGCACCTCACGGAGCGCGTACTGCGCACGCAGACGCTGCTTCTCCTTCAGTCGGACTGCGTAGTCCGAGTCCGCCCGGCGGCGTGCACGACCGTGCTCACCCGGCGGGTAGGGGCGCTTCTCGAGGTAACGAGCGGCCTTGGGGGTCAGCGCGATACCAAGCGCGCGCGACAGGCGTACCTGGCGGCGCGCCTTTTTTGAGTGGTTACTCATATAAAACTTTCTGACGTGTATGAATTACGGCATACCTTCCACTGTGGGAAGGTATGGGGCCAACTCAAGTGGCTAAGGCCCCAGCGGTTAATAAACCTCAGACAGTTTAACGCATCTACTCCACACGGTCACCCTCGCCCGCGCCCGAATCCGGAGCGTTTCGGGTGCTTTCGCTCACGTTTCGCCCGCGCAGTGCCGCCATTTTCACCAGACGCTCACCGATAGCCCGCTCGAAGCCGCGGTCGGTGGGCGTGTAGTACGTCGTCCCTCGTAGCGTTTCCGGCAGGTATTCTTGCCGACCGACGGCGTGTGGCGCATTATGTGCGTATTCGTACCCGATGCCGTGCCCATGGTCCTTCGCCCCTGCGTAGTGGGTATCGCGAAGGTGGAGCGGAACCTCGCCCATCTTGCCAGCTTTGATGTCCGCGATCGCGGCATCGATCGCCAGATATGCGGCGTTAGACTTTGGAGCCGCGGCCACATGGACGACCGCCTGAGCAAGAGGGATCCGCGCCTCGGGCATCCCAAGGAAGGCGACCGCCTCGGCGGCAGCAACCGCCACCTGCAGTGCCGTGGGATCGGCCATGCCAACCTCTTCTGATGCCGCGATGACGATGCGTCGAGCAATAAAGCGTGGGTCCTCCCCCGCGACGACCATGCGCGCGAGGTAGTGCAGTGCGGCGTCCACGTCGGAGCCGCGCATCGACTTGATAAACGCGCTCGCGACGTCGTAATGCTGGTCGCCTGCTCGGTCGTAGCGCACGGCGGCCACGTCGATCGCTTGCTCGACGTGCTCGAGCACAATCTCCTTAGCATCGGCACTGAGCGCAGTGCCGGCGGCGGCTTCGAGTATCGTGAGCGACTTGCGGCCATCGCCGCCAGCTAGGCGCACTAGGTAAGCTAGGGCATCCTCGGCGATCGTCAGGCGTCTGTCCAAGCCACGCTCGTCAGTGAGTGCTCGGTTGACGAGCTCACGCACCGAATTCTCAACGAGTGCTTTGAGCGTGACGAGAATCGACCGTGAAAGAAGCGGTGAGATGACCGAGAACGATGGGTTCTCAGTCGTGGCGGCAACGAGCGTCACCCACCGGTTCTCAACGGCGGGCAGGAGCGCGTCTTGTTGCGCTTTAGAGAACCGGTGCACTTCATCGATGAACAGCACGGTCTCACCGCCGCCGAGGGTGAGTTTGCGGCGCGCCGAATCGATGACCTCGCGCACATCCCTGACCCCGGCGGTCACGGCGGAAAGCTCCCGGAAGTCTCGCCCTGACGCCCGAGCGACAACATAGGCGAGCGTCGTCTTACCTGTTCCTGCCGGGCCCCACATGATGACCGAACTGGGGGGTAGCTCCCCTTCCTCGGGTGGGCTGATGAGCCGCATGAGCGGAGAACCCGGAGAAAGAAGGTGATCTTGACCAACGACGTCGTCAACGGTCATTGGGCGCATACGCACCGCAAGCGGTGCCCGCGGGTCGTAACCGGGTACGCCGCTAGGGTCTGCTGCCGTCGATTCGAACAGGTCCACGATCCCTAGCCTACGCGGTTAGTGATGGATCCCGAGTCGAGTGTGGAGTTTGCGCAAGGGTTTGGGCGCCCACCAGTTCCACTCCCCTAGCAAGGTCATCGTCGCGGGCACCAGCACCACACGTACGAGCGTCGCGTCGATGAGAACCGTCACAGCGAGCGCAACACCGACTTGCTTGATCGCGAGCATGTCTCCTGCGATGAAGCCAGCGAAGACCACAATGATGACCAGCGCAGCGGAGGTGATGATCCGCCCAGTCTTCTGCAAACCATCCCTGACCGCGGTGTTGTTATCCGCCCCGGTGTCGTGAATTTCCTTCATTCGCGCAAGGAGGAACACTTCGTAGTCCATTGCCAAGCCAAATCCGAACGCCACAACAACCGCGACGACGTAGGATTCCAATCCTCCGGCGCTTTCGAAGTTGAGCACGTTCGTCAGGTGGCCTTCGCCGAATATCCACGAGGTGATGCCGAGGCTCGCGCCGAGGGAGACGACGTTGATGAGCAGAGCCTTGATCGGCACGAGGATCGAGCCGGTCATGAGGAAGAGCAGCACGAGGGTCGCGAGTACTACGACGGCCGCAGCCATCGGCATTCCGCGGATGAGGGCATCGTTGAAGTCGACCTGGTTCGCCGCTTGGCCGACGACCCAAAATTGTGGCCCCCCGTTGTGAAGGTCGCGGATATCGTGCACGACCTGGGTGGCGGTCTGGCCTCCGTGGTCATCGTCGTTGATTCGGATGCCGAGTTTGACCCAGCCGTTTCCTATTTCCGACGGCGGATCGACGCTGACTACGTCGTCTATCCCTGCGATGGAGCGGGCGAGTTCCTCTGCGCGACCGTCCTCGGTGATGACCTCCATCGCTGGTGCGACAAGTGCCGGGAATTTTTCCTCGATGGTTTCTAGAAAGTCGCGTTGGATCGAATCTTGTGGCAGAAGCGCAACGGTGGAGTTGCGCAGTTCGAGATTGGCTACCGGGCTCGCCAGGACACCGAGGATAACCAGGGTCCCAAGCACAGCCCACAACGGGTGGCGCTGCATGCGCGTCGCGAGTCGGGAGAACACTCCCTTAGGCGGCGGGACGTCGCCAAATTTTGACACAAGGCCACGTAAGAGTGGCACGTTGCGCAATGCTGATCGGCGCGCCATCCGTCGTCCAAGCAATGCAAGCACCGCGGGAACGAGCGTGAGCGCGGATAGCAGTGCGATGACGACGACAGACACACCGGCTGCGCCGAGGGAGCGGAGGATCTCGACGTCAAAAAGCATGAGGCCGGCGACAGAAATAGCGACGGTCACCGCCGAGAACGCGACGGTGCGCCCTGCCGTGCCAACGGTGCGGGACATCGCCGCAACAATGACCGGGTCTTTGTGCCCCATCGATGAGACGGGATCGAGTTTGTACTCCAGCGCTTCACGGAGTTCTTCGCGGTAGCGCGAGACGATGAGGAGCCCGTAGTCGATCGATAATCCGAGGCCGAGCACGGTGACGACGTTGACGACGACAGCATCAAGGTTGAGGGCGTAGGAGAAGCCAAGGAGGACCCCGAGTCCGCCGACGATTGAGGCGATCGCACCGACGATTGGCATGCCGGCGGCCAGGAATCCGCCGAAGACGACAATCATGATGAGCAGCGAGACCGGCAGGGCGATGGCTTCGCCGCGTTGGAGGTCTGTTTGAATCTGGTCGGTGACCTTTTTGACCATGATCGGCCCGCTCGAGGAGATTCC
>CAYVDF010000071.1:0-9069 GCA_964450475.1 uncultured Pseudactinotalea sp. | reverse complement strand
GTTCTTCTCCAAGGTGCGTAACCCGATCGGCGTGAAGCTCGGGCCGACGACGACTGCTGAAGATGCGCTCGCGCTTATGGATCGCCTCAACCCAGACGGGGAGGAAGGTCGCCTGACCTTCATCACGCGCATGGGTGCGAGCCAGATTCGGGACCTGCTCCCAGGTCTCGTTGAAGCGGTGACCGCCGATGGTCGCCCCGTAACGTGGATCTGCGACCCGATGCACGGCAATGGAATTACGAGCGAAAACGGCTACAAGACGAGGCGATTTGTCGACGTCATTGATGAAGTCAAGGGCTTCTTTGAGGTTCACCAAGCACTCGGCACGGTGCCGGGTGGGCTCCATGTCGAGCTCACCGGTGATGACGTGACCGAGGTGCTCGGGGGCACCGAGGAAATCGATGACCTCGCCCTCACCCGGAACTACACCACACTCGTTGACCCGCGGCTCAACCACCAGCAGTCGCTTGAGATGGCGTTCCAGGTTGCCGAGATGCTGCGTTCCTAGATGGCACGCAACCGCGGGGGGCGGATCAAGCTTCCGGTAGACCGTTCGCTACCGCCCGGCCAGCACCTCGTGGCTGAGCCCCCCGTCATGCACTATGGCCCGTTGCCGCGCCAAAGTGATCGGGAGTGGACCTTCACGATCGGGGGAGCGACGGGCTCTGGCAGAGATCACATCTTCTCTCTTGAGGATATCGAGCGGCTTCCTTCGCAGAGCCTTGAAGCAGACATGCACTGTGGCACGCATTGGAGCGTGCTCGATCAGCAGTGGCAGGGCTACAGCACATCGGCGCTGGTGCAGCTCGCTCCGCCCCAGGAGGGCGTGAGCCAGGCGTTGGTGTTCGCCGAGTACGGTTATGCGGCGAACGTCCACCTTGACGATCTCGTGTCGCCGCGTAGCTTGCTCGCGACGCACTGGAACGGCGAGCCGTTGACGTTGGAGCGGGGTGCGCCGTTGCGGCTCATCATCCCGCAGCTCTACACGTGGAAAGGCCCAAAATGGGTACGCGGGTGGAACTATCTTCGCGACGATGAGGTGGAGGATCACCGCGGTTTTTGGGAACAACGCGGGTACCATTTACGCGGGGATGCGTGGCGCGAGCAGCGCTATAGCCACCACGATTAGGCCGCGATCAGGTGCCCGGTTCTTAGAGAACGCTCAGAGTAATAACCGTGCCGCGACGGTGCCACGTGCCCGGACTGGGATCTTGGAATCGCACGGTGTTGAGCACCCCGCCAAAGACGTCCTTGCGCTCAACTTCGAAACCTGCGTCTTCGAGAATCTTCTTGGCGTCGTTGTAGGACTTGAAGGTCACCGACGGCACCTCGAATAGTTGTGGACCCTTCGACAAGGTCAGCGTGACAGTATCCCCTTCGTGACCTTCGGTGCCTTGCTCGGGTGATTGCTTGACGACGTGTCCCTCGGAGATCGTTTCCGAAAACACGCGTTCTTCCTTGACGCTGACTTTGAGATTTTGGCCCTCTAACGACGACACCGCGCTGTTTTCAGAGTCACCGATGACGTTACGGATCGTGACCGGGCGGGGCCCGCCAGAGAGCACGACGCTCACGGCATCGGCGTGCCTGATCGTTGCACCAGGTTCGGGCGTTGCGGAAAGGAACTGGCCGGCCGGGACGCTGAGCGACCACTCTTCGCTAAACGTCAGAGTGTCTCCATCCCACTGAGCCTCCGCGAGGGCTGCGCGGATTTCTTCGGCGGTCAACCCCTCGAACGTTGGCACCTCAATCATGAGGATTCCTTCAGACACGACGAGAGTGACTTCGGAGTCGTAGCGCACCCGCTCCCCGCTCGTGGGTTCACTGCGGATGACTTGACCCAGAGGCACGAGATCCGAGTGTTCACGTTCGAGTTTGTGGTGCAGCCGTCCTTTCGATAATTCTGAAATGGCCACGCCCTCAGACTTGCCCGTGACGTCGGGAACATCGGTATAGGCGCCGGGGCCTTCTTCGAAGTACCACCACGTGCCGCCACCGGCGAGCAAAAGCGAGAGGAGCGTGACGATGAGTGCCGTGAGGCGGCGCCGTCGACGCTTACGCGCGGGGTGTTGAGAAAGCGGCAGTGACTCGGTCGGGTTCGTGATTGCCCCGATGGGCAGGGCTGTGGTGGAGGGGGAGCTCACGCGGATCGTGTGCGATTCATTGCCCTCGCCGCTCGCCTTTCCGAGATCGCTGCGCAGTTCTCGTTCTTCCGGCGTCAGCTTGCTGAGGAGTTCGAGAATCTCCTCACGCGCCGTGGCGCCATCAGCGGGCCGCTGGTCGGCATCGCGGGCGCACATGCGGGCGATGAGCTCATCAACTGCCTCGGGCACCCACGGCTCGACGTCCCGGATTGAGGGGAGATCCTCGTGCACGTGTTGGTAGGCGACCTGGATGGCGTTCTCGCCCTCGTACGGAGGCTTGCTTGTGAGCAGCTCGTACAGCATGATTCCGGTCGCGTAAATATCGGTCCGGGCATCAGCGGCGCCCGAGGTGATGATCTCAGGGGAGAGGTAAGCCACCGTGCCAAGGAGGTTGCCCGTAGAGGCGGCGGTTGCTTCCGTTGCTGCCCGGGCAAGACCAAAATCGGCGACCTTGATCTCGCCGTCACGAGAAAGAAGGACGTTCTCGGGCTTGATGTCGCGGTGGATGAGCCCGGCCTGGTGGGCCGACCCGATGGCGTCGAGGACCGTGGCGATCGTGGTCAGCGCCTCTTCGACGCTATAGGCGCCGCGGCGGTGTAGCTCGCGGCGAAGGTTGTGGCCGTCGACGTATTCCATTGCGAGGTAGGAAATGTCGCCGTCAGTGCCCTGGTCGTACACGCCAACGACGTTCCGGTGAGCAAGACGCGCCGCGGCTCGTGCTTCCCGGCGAAAGCGAGCTCCAGCGTCGGCCCCCTCGGTGAGATGAGGGTGCATAATTTTGATCGCTACATCACGATCGAGCCGCCGATCCTTGGCGAGGTAGACAGTCGCCATCCCACCGCGTGCGATACGCGCCCGCACAAGGTATCGGCCGTCAATAAGACGGCCAATGAGGGAATCAGAGACGACGGATGCCACGCTCGCATTCTACGCGGTTAACGTGGCGCTCTTGCGCTGTGTCGACGCGTGTCCGCTAGCTAAAGCGCTCCATGTGGCCAAGAACGGCGTCTACGTAGGTGCGGGTATCGGCTGCAAGTCCGTAACGGGTGACCGAACCAGAGCCCTGGTAGTAGGAACCGATAGCGAGCTCGAGATCGTCCGGGAAGGTCCGTAGCAGTGAGCGAATGATCGCGATGCCGGCAGCGACGTTGTCCTTCGGGTCGAGCAGGTTGATCTTGCGCCCGAGCAGCTGACCGGCCCAGCTACCGGAGGAGGGGATCACCTGCATCGTGCCAATCGCGTTCGCGGGTGAGACGGCGCGGTGGTTGAACCGCGATTCCTGGTAGGCAATCGCAAGCGCGAGTGCTGGGTCAACGCCCATCGCGATCGCGGTGTCGCGGACCATGGCCTGCATTGCCTCACGGCTGGGAACTGCCATCGCGTTGAGTAGGCACTTGTTCTCGTTCGCCGCGGCGACGACCTCTTCGGGGTAGGTGTAGTGAAGGAACGTGCTCGGGACGAGATCCTTGCACGCGTTCCCCACCGGCTCTTTCGGGGTCGTTGTCGTTGCCGGTGGGGCAGGTGTCGTGCCGTTGGGGATGACGAGGCGCTGTCCTACGCGAATGAGGGCGTTTGAGCCAAGCCCGTTCGCTTGAATAATCGCAGCCGTTGTGACCTTGTACGCCCGGGCAATTGCCCATACGGAATCACCCGACTTCACCGTGTAGGTGATGCTCGAGGTGCTTGGCTTCGACGGGCTGGGCTTAGGAGCCGGTGCCGTGGGCGCCGACACGCTCGCGGGTGGTTTTGGCGCGGGCGCGGCGGCAGTGCCCGACACCTTCAAGACCTGTCCAACGCGAATGAAGTTTGGGTTCGTGATGTTGTTGAGCTTCACGAGCGCCGCTGTCGTTGTCTTGTGCTTCGACGCGATCGCGCTGAGGGTGTCTCCGGCGCGCACCTTGTACGTCGTAGCGGTTGCTGGTGCGGGCGCCGGTTTTGGCGTCGTTGCGGAACGTGACGGCGTCGAAGAGGACGTGCCTGGGATGACGAGCTTCTGCCCGACGCGAATGAGGGCGTTCGAGCCGAGACTGTTGGCCTGAATAATTGCCGAGACCGTGACGTTGTACTGCTTCGCCAGAGCCCACACCGTGTCACCTGAACGCACCGTGTGCGTGATCGGCGTACGTGAGGTCGGGATAGCCCTGATGTGTGTCACAGATGCGGCAGGTGCGCCGACGGCCGGGGTGTGTACGCCAAGGGGCAGCGGCGGTGTAAGTCCTGAGAGTTGGGGTACGACCCGAAGGGAGGGGCTGGGATCAGCTGCGGCGGGTGAACCAACTAGTGCTATTGCTGTAGCCCCAATGATCGCACCAGTGGTGTGCAGCGTGCGTACCCGTCGCCGGCCCATAGTCTCTCCTACTAGAAGTCAAAGTGGCACATGGGATCCATGTGATTAATGTGACGATAGTGGTTATGGCGGTGTGTGGCAACCGCGCCCGTGAACAAAAGTGCTAGTGAGACCGACTTATCGCGGACTCAGCGAGCCTCAAGAGGATTTGAGTATTGTGCGAATCGGCATCGAGACGCGTAATCGCTTCGATCGCGACCTCGCTTCGCTGCGCGATGATCGCTTCGACGTGGTCAACGGCGCCACTGGTTGTGAGGATGTGCCGGATTCGCTCAACATCAGCGTCGGTCAGGTCGGCATTGCCAAGGTTGGCTTGAAGATAGTCGACCTCATCTCGGGACGCCGAGGTCATGGCGAGCGTGACGAGGAGAGTGCGCTTCCCCTCGCGCAGGTCGTCCCCAGCGGGCTTTCCGGTAACTGACGGGTCCCCGAAAACTCCGAGCACGTCGTCACGAAGCTGGAACGCCTCACCAACGGGCAGGCCGATCTCGCGGACCGCTGTGATTCCCTCCTGTGGAGCCCCGGCCATGACGGCACCGAGAACGAGGGGGTGCTCGACCGAGTATCGCGCGGATTTGGAGCGGATGACTCGCTGAGCCCGTTCAACGTCAACTTGCGGATCAGGGGACCACGGTGCAGATTGCGCGTAGATGTCGAGGTATTGCCCAAACGTCACCTCGGCCATCATTTCTTCAAAGACGGCGCGCGCCGCCACTGCGTGTTCAGGTGCCGCGTCGAGGGCTGCCTGCAGTTCGGATTGTGCCGCGACGAGGAGGAAGTCACCAAGGAGGAGCGCGCCGGCATTCCCAAAGGTTTGGCGGTTAGCCGTCATCCCGCGGTCTTTGTGGATTGAAGCGAATTGGTGGTGGGCGGCGGGCAGGCCGCGTCGTTTGGGGGAGGAATCCATGAGGTCGTCGTGGATTAGGGCGGCGAGCTGAAACAGTTCGAGTCCTGCTCCGGCGCGGACCTCTGCCTCGTGCAGTTCTTGCCCACCGAACAGGCGCCAACCCCCAGCAAGGAAACCTGCGCGCAGACGTTTACCGCGATCGAGAAGGGGTTCTGCGACGTCAAAAAGATCGCTGACCTCAGGGCCGACGTGAGCGAAGGACGACCGACACTTTTCCATCGTCGTCGAAAGGTGTGCAGAGACGGCATCCCGAAGCTGAGCAAGAAGTTTTTCTATCACGTTGCCAGCCTACCTTCGCCGGTCACCGCCGTTTCCCCACAGGTGGTTCTCTCCACAGTTCTCGCGTGCGCCCGCGAGCACAGCCAAGCACGCACGCAAAGGTTAGGTGCATGAATCTCCAAGACGCACACAACCAACCTGATGCCGAGTTCGCGAGTGAACTCCTTTCTTACGTTCCCTACCAGCTGGGATACCAACCATCCGACGCTATAGTTGCGCTCGGCCTAGTAGGTGACGGCGATCTGCTTGACATCGGAATTGGCGGATCCTTCGATATTGGCGTCCTTGCGAACTCCTCGCGAACTACGGGGATCCGTGAGGGAATCTTTTCTCACCTTGTTCAGCAGGGATCCACCGATGGCTACCTTGCCGTCTACTCGCACGACTACTTCTCCGACCTGTCGGAGCCTAGCGACCGCGGTTATTCCACAGCGAGCATCGTTGCATTGATCGCAGCCGAGATCGCCAGATGGCTCGATAACGACGCCTTCGCACCCGAACGCACGTTGATCGTGGGCGCAGAGCGGTGGCGGTGCCTGCGGTGCGTTGTACCGGGGCATTGCCCGCCCCAAGGTAGGGCGATCAGCGAGATTGCCGGCACGCGCTATGCGCTCCAACAGCTCTACGAAGGGCGCGCCTTCGCCGATTCCCGCGACAGACTCTTACAGGTTCCGATTTCGCCGGAAGATGGGCAGTGGCAACGCGAAATCGCCCGAGCATTTCCCCAACACTTAGCCGATTATGACGATCATCGATACTTGTCACTCACATGGGGGGCATTCTTGAATAACCCGCTAGTGACGATCGGTCTTGACGACGCGGATGAACGTCGCGAGCTCGCCTATCTTGCCACCTCCCTCAACGCCGTGAGCGTTCGGGACAACGTCATTTATGCGCTCTGCACGGGAGATGTTCCTGAATCCTTCACAGCCGTCGATGCCGATCGGTTCGGGGAGATGTTCGCAGCCCGTTCGCGACCCTCACAACAGGTCGTTGATTCCGCACTCACCAAACTCAAGGCTCTTGCCCAATCGTGCGCTGACCCGTACCGAGTCCCCGTTCTGACCTCGTGGGCGTGGTGTCAATGGTGGTACGGCAATAGTGCCGAGGCACGGGTACTCCTCGACCACACGCTCATGCTCGATCCGAAGTACTCTCTCGCCAATACGCTTCGCGCCGTTCTATTCCGAAATGCAGCGCCCCCGTGGGCGCGAGCCGAGGCGCACAAAGGCAGATAAACCACGGTGCGCGGTCACTAGCACCATCTCAGACGCGGTACAGTCAGGAGTAGGACTGGAGGAGTAGTTTTGGCTGTCGTCGCGGGATTTATTTCAAACGCCGAGGGACGTGCCGCTCTACGGGCCGCGATCAACGAAGCCCAGCGGCGAAATGCCCGACTCGTCGTGGTGGTGCACGCCATTCGTGGTGATGATGACCAACGCGAGGCCGCGATCATCGAAGCTACCGAGCTCACAAACGGTGCAAATATTGCTGTCGAACTTCGAGCAACCTCTGGTGAAGACCTGGCCGAGGAGCTCCTACAGATTTCGACGGAAGTAGAGGCCGACCTGATCGTCATCGGTCTGCGCAGACGCTCGATAACTGGCAAACTTATCTTGGGTTCAAATGCCCAACGCATTCTCCTCGATTCAGCAACACCCGTATTAGCTATCAAAAGCAATCGCTGAAAGGTGATCTTTGTGACCGAAACGCCAACGAGCCCACTGCTTGATGCCCACATGGAAGTGGGCGCTCGATTGACTGACTTTGCTGGCTGGCAGATGCCGCTGCGCTTCACCTCTGACCTCGAAGAGCACGAAGCCGTACGCACCAGTGCCGGAATTTTTGACCTCTCCCACATGGGCCAGGTCGAGGTCATTGGCCCAGACGCTGCGGCCGTGCTCGACGGCGCCTTCGTCGGCCAGTCCTCGACGATGACGATCGGGCGCGCGAAGTACACAATGATGGTGGGCGAGGACGGAGGCATCCTCGATGATCTGATCGTCTATCGCCTCGCGGACGAAGAATTCCTCGTCGTACCCAATGGCGCCAACCGGATCCGCGTCGTCGATGAACTGACATCCCGCAGCGAAGGCAAGGACGTTGCGATCACCGACCACACGCTCTCACGTGGGCTGATCGCCATCCAGGGCCCCAAGGCCGCCGAAGTGCTCCAGCAGTTCGTTATCGATGACCTCTCAGAGCTCAAGTACTACCGCAGCCAGGTCTCTAAGCTGAACATCAATGGAGAAACAATTCCGACCTTCCTCGCACGCACCGGCTACACCGGCGAAGACGGTTTCGAAGTCTCGATCTCAGCGAACGATGCCCGGAAGGTGTGGGACGCGCTCGGTGCGGTCGAGGGCGTTGCTCGCTGCGCGCTTGCCGCCCGCGACAGCCTGCGCCTTGAAGCAGGGATGCCGCTCTATGGCAACGAACTCAGCGCAGACATCACCCCATACGACGTCGGGATGGGGCGCCTCGTGCACCTCGACCACGACTTCGTCGGCCGGGAAGCCCTCAAAGCGCGCTCCGAGCAGGATGGCCGCACCCTCATCGGGCTGCGTGGTGAAGGCCGCCGCGCCGCCCGGGCTGGATCGGAGATCTTCCTCAACGGCGAACGCATTGGTGCCATCACCTCCGGAATCCTCTCGCCCACGCTCGGCTACCCCATCGCGATGGCAGTAGTCGATGCTGACGTCGCACCAGGCACCGCAGTCGAGGTCGATGTTCGCGGACGCACCTTCGCCATGGAGGTCGTCGCCCTGCCCTTCTACAAGCGTTCATAAACCATTGCTCAGCGGTAAACCCGCACACCCAAAGGAGAACAACTATGTCAATCCCTAACGATCGTCAGTACAGCGCCGAACACGAATGGATCGTGGTTGACGGAGACGTCGCAACCGTCGGCATTACCGCATACGCATCCGATGCGCTTGGCGATGTTGTCTACGTCGAGCTCCCCGCTGTCGGAGATGAGGTCACCCACGGTGAAGTCTGCGGTGAAATCGAGTCGACCAAGAGCGTCTCGGACCTCTATTCACCTGTCACCGGTGAAGTCACGGAAATCAACGAAGAGCTCGCTGACTCACCAGAACTCGTCAACGACTCGCCGTATGAGACCGGCTGGCTGTTCAAGGTGAAGGTTGGCGAACTCGGTGAACTCATGGACGCCGATGGTTACGCGGCGCAGATCGGGGAATAGTCTTGCCACGTCCCTTTACTGATCGCCACATCGGTACCACTGACGCCGATCACGCGCACATGCTCAATCGCTTGGGTATTGAGACGCTCGATGACCTGATGGATCGTGCCCTGCCGAAGGCAATCCGCACCGAAGACCTGCAGGTGGGGGAGTCAATCATCCCGCCGGCAGCCTCAGAAGCGGAAGT
>CAYVDF010000070.1:0-9241 GCA_964450475.1 uncultured Pseudactinotalea sp. | reverse complement strand
GTGCCAACGGAGTTCACCGCCGCCCTGGGTTCAATCGCGGGTGCGTTTGGTGGCCAGGTGCCACCGCCCGCCTTCCAGCCGGCCGCTGAGCGCGGCTCCGCCGACGACCTCGATCTCGACCTCGAAGAAAGTGCCCTGCAAGATCCTGCCGAGGCGCTGCGCGAGGCCCGCGGGGAGGTCGATGAGGCGACGGCCGAAGCAACGAGCGCCGGCACAACCTCGGGTAGCCCGTTCTCCAAGGCCGCAGAAGCTGGTCAGGCGCCTGCGGGCGAGGACGAGAACCCGCTGCAGTGATTTAGCGCGTCGCCCAAAACGCGACGGCGCCCGCGGCGGCCACGTTGAGCGAATCGACCCCACCTTCCATCGGGATCTTCAGCGCAACGTCGGCCGCCGCGATTGTGTTATCAGCGAGCCCATCACCCTCGGTGCCAAGGATGAGCGCGAGCTTGTCCGGGACGTCAAACTCGTCCAAGGCGACGGCGTCATTACGCAAGGCAAGTGCCGCCGTCACAAATCCGTGCTCACGAAGTGTGGCGATGCCGCCGGGCCAATCATCGATGCGGGTCCACGGGATCTGAAATACCGTACCCATGGATACGCGCACGCTGCGCCGGTACAGCGGGTCGGCGCATTGCGGGGTCACGAGGATCGCGTCGACGCCGAGCGCGGCTGCCCCGCGGAACAGGGCGCCAACGTTCGTGTGGTCCACGATCGCCTCAAACACCGCGACCCGGCGTGCGCCATCGAGCACGGACTCAATCGGCGGCATCTTGGGGCGGTGCATCGCCGCGAGCGGGGAGCGGTGCAGGTGAAAGCCGGTGATGCCTTCGAGCTCTTTTTCCTCCGCCACATACACGGGGATATCGCCGTGGTCACCGGCACCAACGCGCGCGAAGATGCCTTCGAGGTCGGGGAGCCAGCGCGGGGCGGTCAGGAACGAGATCGGCTCGTGCTCGGCCTCGATTGCGCGGTGGATGACGTTGAGCGATTCCGCGAGGTAGAGCCCGCGCTCAGGCTCGAGGCGGCGGCGCAGGGCAACGTCGGTGAGGCGGGAGTATTCGGGCAGATCCGTAACTGAAGAGAGCTCGATGATGGGCACGAAACAACCCTATAACTTCGCGAGGCGGGTTCGTGTGCAAGACTAACGATCATGCTGCTTCTCGATACCGCTTCGCTGTATTTCCGCGCGTTTTTTGGCGTGCCTGACTCGCTGCGCGCACCCGATGGCACCCCGGTGAACGCCGTGCGCGGGCTCGTGGATTTCATCGCTCGCCTCGCCACCGAGTACACCCCGACCCACCTCGTGTGCTGCTGGGATAACAACTGGCGCCCCTCGTGGCGCGTGGCCGCGCTGCCCTCGTACAAGGCGCACCGCGTCGTGGCCGAAAATCCCGGCGGGGTCGACACCGAGGAGATGCCCGAGGCGCTGGCGGCGCAGATCCCGATCATCCGCGATGTGCTCGCTGCCGCGGGGATCGCCGTCGCTGGGGTTGATGATTATGAGGCCGACGACGTGATCGGTACCCTGACCGCTAAGGCTCCCGGGCCGGTCAACATCGCCACGGGGGATCGCGACCTGTTCCAGCTTGTCGATGATGACCGCGAAGTGCGCGTGCTGTACACAGCGCGCGGGGTGAGCAAACACGAGGTCGTGACGGGCGACGTCATCGAAGAAAAATACGGCATCACGCCCGCGCAGTACGCAGCCTTTGCGATCCTGCGCGGGGATCCATCGGATGGACTCGCCGGGGTGAAGGGAATCGGCGATAAGACGGCAGCCAAGCTCGTGACCGAGTACGGCGATCTGGCGGGGATCATCGCGGCGGCAAGCGATGACGGGTCGTCGTTGACCCCGAGCCAACGTCGCAACATCACGGCGGCCGCGGATTATCTCGCGGCGGCGCCAACGGTCGTGCGGGTGGCCACGGATTTACCCGTCGGTGATGACCTCGATGCGCTGAAATTCCCGCACGAATTCGCCGATCCCCAGCGCGTGGCCGAGTTGGCGCAGCGCTGGGGGCTCGGCGGATCGATTGAACGGTTGCAGCGGGCGCTTAGCGCGCGAACGTCGCAGTAACGGTGCCGCGAGCGATCGTGTGGAACAGCGTGAGGAACGCGACCTTCGTGGGCGAATCCTCCGCAGTCACGCCGAGCGATTCGGTGTCGAGGGCGTGGACGGCAAAAATGTAACGGTGCGGGCGATCTCCAGGTGGGGGACCAGCGCCCTCAAACGCGAGCGAACCACCGTCTGCGCGTACGTGGAACGCCTCGCCCGGGAGCGAATCATCGCTCGTTCCGGCGCCCTCCTCCAGCGAGGTCACTGACGGGTCGAGGTCGGCGATCGTCCAGTGCCAGTACCCCGAGGGTGTTGGCGCATCCGGGTCAAAGCACGTGACGATAAAGCTCTTCGTCTCGGCCGGAAAACCCGACCACGAGAGCTGCGGTGAGATGTTGTCTTCCGCCGCCGTGTGACGCAAGGGGAGCTCCCCGCCGTCAGAAAACGACTCCGACGTCACCGTGAACGATGGCGCTTCGGGCAACAAATCGTACGGATTGGGCGCCTGTGGCCGATCCAGGTTCATGAGTACCTCTTTCGTTAATACGCGTGTCGCTTCCCACGGTACCCGCCCCACCTTGACAACTGAATCGAACAGGCGTTCACTAGAACAGCTGTTTGGTTGTCAGGGGTTGGTCGTAGCGTTCGTGGTGAGGAGGAAAAATGGCAATAACTCAAAGTCCCCGCGCCGCAGCGCACGCCAACCGCCACGCCCTGGCTCAGCAGATTTTGCGGCAAGCCGAGGCAAAAGCGGGCGTCAATCGTGAATTTGCGACCCTCGAAGGTTTTTATGAGCAGGCCGCCAGTGGTGTGTGCGGCGCGCTCGGAATCCCGGTTGGTGCCGGCCTTTCCGTCGCTTCCTCCGGCTCCACCGCGCTGCTGCTTGCGATGGTCGCTGAGGTGATGAAGGACGGCGAATGGGTTGCGGTTGTCGGCATGCCCACCTTGGGTATGGCTGCTGCTGCCGAGTTGGGCATCGATTTGTCTCGGCTCGTGCTCGTTGGCGATCCCGGTGCGCACGCGCCGCGCGTTCTTGCCGTGCTCATTGACGGCTTCGACGCCGTCGTCATCGGCCGGGGTGTGCGCTTGAACGCCGGGCAACGCCGCAGCCTGCTCGGGCGGGCGCGAGGCCAGCGCACCACGATCTTCTCCCATGACTGGCCCGAATCCTCGGTGCGGGTGGAAGCCCGCGTCGTCTCTTGGCGCGGGGTCGGGTACGGCGAGGGGTACGTGCGCGAACGCGATATCGATGTGCGCAAACGCGGGCACGGCGGCGAGCGCACCGTGCGCCTGAGCCTCAAAGGAGGGCGCGTTGCGGTGGCTGCCTCCACCGCCGCCCTCGCCCCTGCCACGAAGGTGCTGCGGAGCGCGTGATGTCTGTTCGTCGGGGAGTGCTGTGGGTGCCTGATTGGCCGATCGTGGCGGCGGTGAGCGAGGGCGAGCTGCCCGCGCACCTGCCGAGCGCGCTGTGCGCGGGGTCGGTCGTCGTCGCGGTGTCCGCACAGGCACGCAGGTGCGGGGTGCGCCCCGGTATGAGCCGGCGAACCGCTCAAAGCCTCATCCCCGAACTCGTTATCGGCCGCGTTGACGAGGGGCAACAGGTGCGAGCCTTCGAGCCCGTGCTGCAGGCGATCGAAGGTGAGGTGGCCGATGTTTCCGTGCTGCGCCCCGGGCTTGCCGCGATGGGAATCAGTGGGGCTGCCCGGTACCACGGCGGCGAGGAGCGGGTCGCGGAGTTGCTCATCGGCGCCGCGGCAGAGACCGGAGTTGAAGCCCAGGTCGGCGCCGGAGTTGGGGTGTTGACGGCGATCCTCGCCGCCCGCCACGGGGTCATCGTTCCCAGCGAGAAAGCCGTGTCATTCCTCCATGGGCACCCCACCCGCGCGCTCTCTCACGCGGCGACTACCCCGCAGATGCGTGAAGAATATTCTCGCCTCATCGGAGTGTGGGAACGCCTTGGTCTAACCACGCTCGGGCAGGTTGCCTCCCTTCGCCGCGCCGATGTCGCCAACCGCTTCGGATCCGTTGGAGTCCAGGCCTACAGGCTCGCCCAAGGCGAAGATTCCTACGTTGGGGATACCGGCCGCGCCGCCGCCGATCTGCACGTCGGCCGAGAACTCGACCCACCGGCAGCGAGTCTCGATGAAATTTCCTTCGTTGTTCAAGAACTCTCCGAGCGCCTCCACGATGGGCTCGCCCGCCACGGGCTCGCCTGTGAAAGCTTGCGCGTCGTTGCCCGCGACGAAGGCGGGCAGGAACACAACCGTTCTTGGCGCATCGACGGGGTGCCGAGCGCCTCCGAACTTGCCGTGCGCGTGCGCTGGCAACTGTCTGGATGGTTAGAGGGGCGAAGCGAACAACCCCCGAGCGGGCCGGTCGCCCGGATCGATCTGCACGCCGAAGGCAACTATGCTGCCGGGCTCGCCGGGCACGGGCTATGGGGCGAGGCGAGCCGCGGGGAGACCGAGGCGAGCAGCGCGGCCGTTCGCGTGCAAAGCCTCCTCGGCGCGGATGCCGTGCGCACTCCGATCATGCAAGGGGGCCGGAGCCCAAGCGAGCGGATCCGCTACGTTGCCTGGGGCGATGAAGCGAAACCCGAACGCGATCCCGCCCACGCGTGGAGCGGGCAGCTGCCCGAGCCTTATCCCACGACCGTCATGGATCCGCCCGTGCCGATCGAACTCGTTGGCCACGGGCGAGCTGTTCGCCCCACCCCTCGCGGCGGGCTAACAGCGCCACCAGAAAGCGCCGTCATCAAAAGCACAGACTACGCCGTGCTCCAATGGGCTGGGCCGTGGCCCGTGAACGGCCGGTGGTGGGACGGGCAAGAACCGCGCGTGTACGTGCAACTGGTCACGGCTCAGGGTGCGTGGCTCGCCGTCGGCAGCGCTTCTGGTTGGGGGATCGAGGGGGTGTATGACTAGAGCATGCGAAAAGTTCTTATGTATGCGCTCCTTGGTGTTGCCGCGCTGTCGTTTATCGCGATGATCGCCGCGCTGCTGGGCGCCTCGCTCGGGGAGAACGCGCGCCCGATGCTTTTTGCCCGGCTTTTCGTTGTCGCAGGAGGTCTCGCCGCAATCCTGTGGCGATGGGGTGGCCGGCAGCATTCGTACAAAAATTAGCTCGAATGCCAGTAGCAAAATTCAGAGTCGCGCAATAGAATCGAACATGTGTCGGGATATGCGGAGCTTCATGCTCACTCAGCGTTTTCTTTTCTTGAAGGTGCAAACCAGCCAGAAGAGTTAGTCGCTGTTGCCCACGGACTCGGACTCAGCGCGCTAGCGCTCACCGACCGCGGCGGGCTCTACGGGGTCGTTCGGTTCGCCGAAGCCGCCCGCCAGGTGGGTCTTCCCACTGTGTTTGGCGCCGAGCTCGACGTCGATGGTGTACACCTTGTGATTCTTGCCCGCGGGCCAGAAGGGTATCGGCGGCTTTCTCGGGCGCTTGGTCTTGGATTGCTCGCGAGTGAAAAGAAGGGCGTTGCCGAGCACACGTTGGAATCCCTCGCCGAGCAGGCCGGTGGGCACTGGATGATCCTCGCCAGCGGCATCCTGGAGGAGCCGGACGGCGATACCTTTGCCGCCACATCGGCGGTGAAACGACTCGCTGAGCGCTTCGGGGCGGGCAACGTTGCGGTGGAGCTCACCCACCATCACTGCCCGCGGGAGGAGGAACGCCTCGCTGCCCTCGTTGAGGTGGCCCGCGGCGCGGGAGTTCGCGCGGTCGTGACCGGGGCGGTGTGTTGCGCGAGTCCGGAATCCGCGCCGATCGCAAACATTCTGGCGGCAACGAAAGCCAACGCTTCGTTGGCCCAGATCGAAGGAGATCTCGCCGCGGCCCCGGCCTTTCTGCGTTCGCCACAGGAGATGGCCGCGCTGCACAGCCGTTGGCCCGAGGCACTCGCCGCCGCCGTGGAGATCGCCGAAGACTGCGCCTTCGACCTGAACCTCGTTGCTCCCGGACTCCCGCCGTTTCCGGTGCCCGAGGGGCATACGGAAAGCACGTGGCTTCGCGAACTCACCTACGAAGGTGCTCAAGCCCGCTACGGATCTCCGCATGAGAACTCGGAGGCCTACGACCTCATCGAGCACGAGCTCAGCGTCATCGAGGAACTGGGATTTTGCGGATATTTTTTAATTGTTTACGAGATCGTCGATTTCTGCCGCACAAACGAGATCCTGTGCCAGGGGCGGGGGAGCGCCGCGAACTCCGCGGTGTGTTTTTCTCTCGGGATCACGGCGGTGGACGCCGTCAAACATAAATTACTTTTCGAACGCTTTCTTTCCCCTGGTCGCAGCGGCCCACCCGATATCGACGTCGACATCGAGGCTGCCCGGCGCGAGGAGGTCATCCAGTTTGTGTACTCCCGCTACGGGCGCCACCACGCGGCCCAAGTCGCAAACGTCATCTCATACCGCCCCCGCTCGGCGATCAGGGCGGTAGCGAAAGCACTCGGCTACGACCTCGGTGTGCACGATGCGTGGGCGAAAAGTCTGGAACGGTGGGGGCGGATCGGCGCCGATGACTCCGATGAGATTCCCTCTCACGTGCGTGATCTCGCGGAGCAAATGCTGCGCCTGCCCCGGCACATGGGGATCCACTCCGGAGGGATGGTGATCTGCGATCGCCCCGTCATTGACGTCGTGCCCGTGGAGTGGGCAACCATGCCTGGGCGCACCGTTGTGCAGTGGGATAAAGACGATTGCGCCGATGCCGGGCTCGTGAAGTTCGATCTTCTTGGGCTCGGGATGCTCACCGCGTTGAAGATCGCGTTCACCCGGCTGCGGGAACTCACCGGTGAAGATTACGATCTGCACTCGATCCCGCAGGAGGATCCGAAAGTCTATGACTTGTTGTGCGCCGCAGACACCGTCGGCGTATTCCAGGTGGAATCGCGGGCGCAGATCGCGACGCTGCCGAGGCTGCAACCACGAAAGTTTTACGACATCGTCGTTGAGGTCGCGCTCATCCGCCCCGGCCCAATCCAAGGCCAAAGCGTGCACCCCTACATCGAGCGTCGGCGCGGGCGGCAACCCATCACCTACCTGCACCCGCTGCTGGAGCCCGCGCTAGAAAAAACGTTGGGCGTGCCGCTGTTTCAAGAACAGCTCATGCAGATCGCCATCGACGTCGCGGGATTCAGCCCTGCCGATGCCGACGAACTGCGCCGCGCAATGAGCGCCAAACGCAGTGCCGAACGTATGGATGCGCTCAAAGATCGCCTCTTTCAGGGGATGTTCGATCGGGGAGTCTCGCGTGAGGTTGCCGAGGAGGTCTTCGACAAGCTCAAGGGGTTCGCCGATTTCGGGTTTCCCGAATCCCACGCATTCTCCTTCGCCTACCTTGTATACGCGAGCGCGTGGCTCAAAGTGCACCACCCAGAAATTTTTTATGCCGCGCTGCTCGCCGCTCAACCAATGGGGTTCTACTCACCTGCTTCGCTCGTGGAAGACGCACGCCGGCGCGGGATCGTTGTTGAACGCGCGAGCGTGCAGGCCTCCGGCGTGCAGGCAGAGGCTCACGGGCAGGTCGGCGATTTGTACGTGCAACTCGGCCTCGCCCCGATCCGCGGCATCGGCAAAAAGACAGCCGAAAAAATTGTCGCCGAACGCGCCCGCGTACCGTTTACGAGTATCGGCGATGTGGCCCGGCGTTGCGAGCTCGGCACCACCCAACTAGAGAACCTCGCCACTGCCGGAGCCTTCCGCGATTTTGAACCCTCACGGCGCGAAGCCCTGTGGGTGGCCGGTGCATTGGCCGGTGCCGCCGGATCCCGTTCCTCGACCTACACCCAAGGTGTTCTCCCGCTAGAGATCGGTTCCCACGCCCCGGAGCTCCCGGCAATGGATGAGGTAACGACGGCGGTTGCGGACGTGTGGGCAACGGGGGTGTCCCCAGATAGCTATCCGACCCAGTACGTGCGCTCTCAACTCGATGAATGGGGCGTGCTCCAGGTCGAGCGGATGCGGGCGCTCCCGAACAAAACCCGGGCGCGGGTCGCGGGAGTTGTCACGCACCGGCAACGCCCCTCCACAGCCAAGGGCGTGACGTTTTTGTCGCTGGAAGACGAAACGGGTCTCGTCAATATTATTTGCCCACAGGTGGTGTGGGCGCGCTACCGCCGCATCGCGCGACGGTCAGCGGCGCTCATTGTGCGGGGGATGGTCGAGCACGCCGATGGAGTGTGCAATATGCTCGCCGAATCGATGACAGAACTCCCGCTCAAAGTCCCCTCGACCTCTCGAGATTTTCAGTAAGGCCGGTGCACCGGAGTCTGTGGAGGGAGCCATCCCGCAGGAGGTTCCACAAAATCGTGCTGGCGCCACGCCTCATATGCCGCGACCGCCGCCGCGTTCGATAAGTTAAGCGACCGGATCGCATCGAGCATCGGGATACGAACGGTTCCTGTAATACGGGAGTCGTCAAGAAGAGAATCGGGCAACCCAGTTGTTTCAGTACCAAATAACAGACAATCACCGCGCGCGTAGGCGACGTCCGAAAATCCCATGCTCGCCTTACCCGTGAAAGCGAAGATACGACCAGAACCGTGCTCGGCGACGAAGCGGGCGGCGTCGTCGAAATTCTCGTGGACGAAGACCCGGGAGAGGTCGTGATAGTCGAGCCCCGCGCGTCGAAGCTGGGTGTCTGAGAGGTTAAACCCGAGCGGCTTGATGAGGTGAAGTGCGGCACCCGTGGCGGCGACCATTCGGATCGCGTTGCCGGTGTTAGGCGGGATGAGGGGCTGATGAAACATCACATGGAACACACCCGCTATTTTGCCCTAAATTCCGCGTGACCTGACGCTACGGAGCCGTGAAGAAGCGCAGTCTAGGCGCGGATCGTAGTGAAAATGTTATCGATGCTACGTGTATCACCCATCGCACTTCGTTATTGTTCGATAAATGGTGATGACCACAGAAGAACCTCAGGCTGCGCGCGGCGAACCGCTCGTCGTGATGGAGGGTGTGAACAAGCACTTTGGATCCTTGCACGTGCTCCAAGACATCAATCTCACCGTTCATCGAGGCGAGGTTGTCGTCGTCATTGGTCCCTCAGGTTCGGGGAAGTCGACGCTGTGCCGAACGATCAACCGGCTCGAGCCGATCGACGATGGAACGATCACCCTCGATGGCGAGGCGCTACCCGAGGAGGGTAAGGAACTCGCGCGACTGCGCGCCGAGGTCG